>CAYQRS010000093.1:0-7161 GCA_964419825.1 uncultured Eubacteriales bacterium | reverse complement strand
TTATATTTTAAACATAAATCAACAAAGGGGTCTGGTGTGCACATTAAAAAATAAAGTACATTTCTATACTTTACTACATATCTTTCAATAAAATTGAGATTATACGATAGAAACATCTGAAACATACAATACATCATTAAAGCGATTTCCATTTGCCAATATGTTAATTCTGTCCTTAGTAATAAGGGCAAAAAAGTGTCAAAAACAGTTCTTTTGGAAAAACTTAAAAATTCAAAGGAATTTTAGATATATAAAAGCCTCGTTAAGGTAGCAACAAATCTGCTATCCTAACGAGGCTTTTTTGTTTTTTACGGTTCAGTTTGTAATAAAATCTACTTTTGTTCAATAGAAAATTTTAAAACAGACTTCGCATCGTTCACTAAAAATCCAACCGATAAACGCTAATTTTTCACGGTTCAGACCGATAAGAATTAGTTAAAAACATAATGACTTAAATAATTAAATATTTTTAAAGGAACACCTCATTCACCCTATACCTACTCACATTGTAGCTGTTCTCCCTTTCAATAGCACCTACTTTAACAAGCTCGGTAAGTCGTTTCTTTGAAAATGAGGTTGAGCCGAAAAATGAATCGAAATTTGCGACAGGAAGCACAACCCAATCTGTATCATCTTGTCGGTTTGCGTGGTAATATTTTATGAGAGTTTCAAGAGCGTAAGCTGTACTCGGTGATTTTGTGAAATCAGCTATCTTCAATTTTGTTTCTTCGGTCAGTTCAAAATCCTTGTTTTTCAGTTCACCAAGCTCTAATGCAGATGAAAGAATATCATCGAATCTCAATATCCAAGCACCTTTGGTATTCAGGTCATAAGTTCCGTATTGCATTTGCGTAACCTTTTTTCGCCATGCATTATCAAAATTTCTGTCCATAAGGGTATATTTTTCAATATCTTTGGTTGTAAACTTGTCCGGGTTGTTTTTAACAAATTTCATGGCATTGTGAAAGTGCCTGTAAAACCAACCTTCGCCATTTTCCGAAACAAGTTCGGAAAACTCGCTGTGGTACTTTCTAAAATCGGTTTTGAAATGCCAATCGTCTTTTTCTTTTGCATTATCTTTATCGGGAATGCTGCACCAAGCAGAGATTGCCCGTCTTGCATATTCAATATCGGCACTGCCGTTTTTGAACATATATCCTCTTGCGATAATGGTCAATACCCTCGTAAATCCCTCGAAACCTTGTATGCTCTCACAAGTGAATCTGCCGAGAAAAGAATTATCATTTTTGCCGTTTCGTTCGTATATGGGTATTTCCGTATAGGTCTTAAACTCGGCTATTTCATTTAACATAAAACTCACCTTTGTCAATAATATACTTCTCTGTTTCAGTCAGTAAAATATCAAAAATATATTTTCTGTATCCGGTTGCAACAACATAAGGTACTGCATCATTTAACTTGATGATTTTTGAAAGCAGTTTTCTGCATTCTTCAGTTACGGCTTCCTTGTAATCATTGGTTTTTGACTTGTTTCTGTATGCAAATATCATGGCAGTCATTTCGTCACTGTCATTTTCAAAATGAAGTGAAGTAAGATTGTTCAGTTTGTTTTCTGCATATTTGTCACAGATAATATCAGAAAACACTCTGTTACCGTTGTGTCTGAAATCGCAAAATAAATCAATATAGTTTTCAAAGCGTTCATCTGAAAGATATAACCTTAAAAACTGCTCTCTTTCTTCGAGTGGCATAAACTGCCATTTACATTCCTGTATACGATTGTAGATTTTTTCGATTTCTTCCGGTGTAAAATCCGTAAAGAGTGCATAAAGTTCATCTGTGTCATAATCGTTTTCCTGACCACGCATAAATAAAATACGCTCAATATCGGATTTTCTTTCGGGTAGTTTAGAGTTGTTTCTGTTGTTACGGATTCTTTTTAAGCAATGCTCATAGTCATTCATCAAAGCAGAAACACGAGAGAGTTTCTTTTTGTCAATTTGTGATACCCAATCTGAATTTTGAGCAAAGGTAAAAACCTCGTTGTCGGGTGCGATTTTTCCTTTTGCCTTTGGTGTGTTTCTTTTCAGTTCATAAGCATAATACGGCAGCTTTTCAAGGTTTGAGGTAACACTTGTCCAATCGGTACTTTTGAAAAACTCTTTGAACTGTTCATCATAAGTCTTTTCATACCAAGCTCTGCATTCATTCTGCTTTTCGATGAGAGATTTGTATTTAATAAACAGACTTTTCGCAGTTTTGTTTGTTACAAGATATTCCGACAGATCAGGCTTAACGCCACTTTTGGCAGAGTCGATTTCAAGTCCCGTAAGTATGGCAAGAGTTTCTGTTTCTTTTTTGTACTGTGCTTTCTTGCCCTTTGCATTTTCATCGTAAGCTAAAATACTTCTGTTGAGTGCAGCATTTGAAATTTGTCCCACACGAGAAGAAAAAGTGTTTTTCACAGTTTCAAATCTTGCTTTCCAATCTTTTGCATCGGAGATTATTGGTTCTTCTGTCGGTATGAATAACAGAGGTAACGGATTATCGCTTTTGCCGTAATACTCAGGTTCGGTTTCTTTCGTGTATAGATAAGAAATGATAATTCTGTCTGAGATTGTTTTTACCATATCACCGTCAAAATCTGCACCGCCAAGTCTCATTGGTATGTCGGAGTTATCAGGTACCATAATGACATCGGTTAAATGACTGAAATATTTGTTTCTGTAATATCCGACTTCTTTTAACGGTCGCACCTGTACGCTCTCATTTTTGGATATATGAGGATTGCGAAGAAGTGAATATTTGTAATCGGAGCTGTGACTATTGCCGGGAACATAAACGAAATTATCAGTCAATTCTTCGTTGATAATATCACAAACCTTTTTGCTATCGCTTGCAAGGAAAGTAAAAAGCGACATCAAATCAGAGGATAAATATCTGTTATCACCCTCCACAAAAAGCTGGCCGATTGCATATTTTCTTAAAATGTTTTCTGCGATGTCATCAATGTCTTTAGAGAAGAACGGTTCATCAATGAGCAACGGATTTTTGTTAATAAGTTTCGCTTTGATTTTTAAGGCGTTGTTACTATCATCTAAATACTTTGTGTAATAATCTGTTCTGTATTTTTTGTTGTTGCAATAATCGTAATATGCCTGCTCTGTTGCTTTTGTCAGCCATTCTCTTTCATCCCTTGATGGACTTTCTTTCCAACCCAAAGGCAAATCTTTTGGTCTGAATTTTTCTTCGGGTATTGCAACGGTATTCAAAAATTGAAAATTAAGTTCAGTTAAATTTTCGTTTTCGCCTTTACCCACATTTGAAATATATAACGAGTGTTTGTACTTTTTACAGCGTTCAAGATAGTCATCAAAAAATAAATTGTTTTCCTTTATCCAACCTTTACCCTTAAACATTGTATCGGTAAGAATGAGATTTATTTTATCAACGGGATGCTCTACACCCCACATATCTTTAACCGAATATATGCCAACACTTTTCAAAAAAGATTTGAAATCAACCTTATGCACCATACCTTTTATGTATGGCAAACGAATTTGAAAAGAAGAATGAATATGCTTTCCACAGAACTGTTTGTCAATTTCTTTTGCGAATGAGGGAGAGATAAATCCCTCTCCGTCAAAGGAATCATAAGAATATTCAATTTCTTTTTCGGCTCGGTTGTATTTTTTTGTTGCCGTATTTTTATCCTTTGATGTAACCGTTACGGCATGAGTTTTAATAAATCTTTTCCAAGTTTTAATAATGACAATGCTATCTTTATCAAAAAGTTTTTTGTTTTCAATTCTTGTACCATCCGAAAACATAAGTCCGTTATATGCATAAAGTTTACTAAGTTGACACAAACCGATATTCATATCAAGCTCTATTCTTGCTTTAACTTTTTCATAAACATCACTTCTTATGAAAGATAAACGAGCATTTCTGCTCATACTTGCAGAGCGTTCAAAGGCAACAAAGTTTTTAATACCTGTTCCTAAATCAATATTTATTCCTTCGGGACGAAACATTGATTTTGCTTTCAACTGTCTTAAACGGATGCGTTCATTCTTTGTATCTCTATCAAAAATTCCACTGAAGTCAATATATACAATAACATCGGAAAGCTCCGAAATTTTTGTATCGCTCTTCGGCTGAGTAAATTTATCAGAAGTTAAAGCACTCATTATCTGATAAAACATTGCACAGTCTTGTTGTAAACTGTTCTCTTTGTTCATCAAACAATTTGCAGTTGCACTGTTATTAAGATTAAATGTATATGTTTCTTCATTTTGCTTTTCGGCATAAGAGATAATTCCTCTTGCTGAAAGCATCGGTATTTCATAACTGATATGTGCCATTGTTTCACCTCTGATGCACTTATTTCGTATAAAGGATACTACAGCCACCCCTGTAATGTCAACTCTTTTGCACCCGAACAATCGGGTGCTTTTTTATTTGAAACAGTGGTATTACTTTAGCGAGCATTGGATTTTGGTACCACAAAATCCGTTTCGGGGGAAGTTTCCCCGAAAATCAAAACAGAAAAGAGGTGAATGTTTTACGAAAGAAAACAAAAAGACAAGACTTGTAAAAGCATATTTTACCGAAGAGGATTATGAAAGGCTCAATTATCTTTGCAGCATAATGAAGATTTCCAAATCAAAAATGATTCGGTTTCTGCTTTATTACAAGAATATTAAAGAAGCTCCGCCTGTTGACTACACAGTTTTAATCAGAGAAATGAGAGCAGTCGGAAACAGTTTGAATCAGCTTGCGAGAGTTGCAAATGCAAACGGCTGGATAAATGAAAAAGAATTGCGTGCCGTTATTCTTTCTCTTCGTGAACTTGAAAAGAAAATTGCGGCACAGTTTCAGTTAGGCAAGGAGGATGAATATTGGCAGTAACTAAAATATGGTCGGTTAAAGGAACTCTCAAGAGTGTTGTAGATTATGCAATGAATCCCGATAAAACGCTTAATGATTATTACACTAATACCGAATTGCAGTCACTTAAAGATGTGATTGATTATGCAGTTGAGAGCGAAAAAACAGAAATGCAATTCTTTGTAAGCGGAATAAATTGCAATCCTGAATTTGCCCGTGACCAGATGACGGAAACAAAAAAGTTATTCGAAAAGACGGACGGAATAATTGCATTTCACGGTTATCAGAGTTTCAAACCCGGAGAGGTTACACCGGAGCTTGCACACAAAATCGGAAAAGAACTTGCACAAAAACTTTGGGGAGACAGACATGAAGTTGTAGTTGCAACACATCTTGATCGAGGTCACATTCACAATCATTTTGTTGTGAACAGTGTATCAATGGTTGACGGTAAAAAGTATAATGCCTGCAAACAAAGCTATGCACTTATGAGAAAAACATCTGACGAGTTTTGTATTAAATACGGTTTATCCGTAGTAAAAAAGCCGAGTAAAGCTCCGAGAAGAATGACTTATCTTGCAGAGAAAAACGGGAAAAGCCAACAACATGAGTTGTTGAAATTTCATATTGACGAGTGTTTATCACGCAGTTCAAACATCAGAGCTTTTCTTTGGCAGATGGAAAAGAAAGGATATACTTTTGATTTTAATTGTCCCGAACCAACAGTTTATCACAAAAGATTTAACCGTCCCGTATGGCTTTGTGACCTTGGTGACGGTTATACAATTAACGATATTGAAGAAGTAATACTGACTAAAAGACATTTCACAAGAAAAGTCACTCACGATACACTTACCCTTAAAGCCATATTCTTTGACGGCAATCCTTACAATTACAAAAGCAGTATCAGCAGCTCTTACACTTGTTTGTGCAAAGGGCTGTTAATTTTTAAGGAGCATCCCCACTGTAACGAGGTTGAGAATTATCTTGAACAGGAGCTTTTGAAATTTGACCAACTTTGCGAAGAACAGAACTTATTGTTAGACAACAATGTTGAAAGTTATGAAGACCTTGAAGCACTTATATCGAAAAACGAAAGCGAATTAAAAGAAATGGAAAAAGCACGAAACATTTTCAGAAACAAACTGAAATGTGCCGTTCGTTCGGGTGACGAAAACTTACAAAAAGAAATTCGAGAAGACATTTCAACTCTTACCGCCGCTATGAGAGTTGAAAGAAAAAATCTTAAAATCCTAAACAGAGTAAAGTACAGGGCTGAGGATGTAGTAAACAGAATGGATAGTATCAATGAACATTCAAAAATGTATGAGCGTTATGCAAAAGATATTATTCATACAAAAACAAATACAAACAAAAATCAGGAAAGGAGCCGATAATATGGCTAACGAAAAATTAAAAGCACCGGTAAACATTCCGGTTGATAAAATCCATCCTTTCGATGGACACCCATACAAAGTTTTAGATAATGAAGAAATGAATAATTTAATTGAAAGCATACAGGAAAAAGGTATTATTTCGCCTATAATTGTAAGACCTTTAGAAAATACAACAGATGAATATGAAATAATCTCAGGTCATCGAAGACTCAGAGCATCGGCAAAAGCAGGACTGGAAACAGTGCCTGCTTTTATTTATGCCGTAAACAGAGACGAAGCTGCAATTATGCTTGTTGACAGCAATCTTCACCGAGAGCATATACTTCCAAGTGAACGAGCTTTTGCTTACAAACTGAAATCAGAGGCTTTGAAGCATCAAGGAAAACGTACAGATTTAACTTCGGAGCAAATTGCACCGAAGTTAGCAACAGAGCAGATAGCAGCAGTAGAAAATATGAGTAAAGATACGGTTAAAAGATACATCCGTTTAACTTATCTAATACCCGAACTGCTTGAGATGATGGACGAAGATAAAATTGCTTTTTCAGTCGGCGTTGAGCTTTCATTCCTCGATGAGCAGTTGCAGTACGATTTGCTCCGTATAATTGAGGAACAAGACTGCACTCCCTCTTACTCTCAAGCATGGCACATGCACAAAGATTTTAAGTCCGGTACACTTACTGCTAAGAGTATTGAAAATATGCTTATGGCTGAAAAGCCAAATCAAAAGCAAATGTTCAAACTTCCTCTTGAAAGAGTGCAGAAATTCTATCCGAATGCCAACAAAAAGCAACTTGAAGAATATGTGATAAAAGCTTGTGAGTATTACAATAAGGCTTTACAAAGGCAGCGAAATAGAAACAGCCGAGATGAAAGATAAGGGGTAGCCTATGGATGATGTGAAGATAAATTA
>CAYQRS010000092.1:0-7202 GCA_964419825.1 uncultured Eubacteriales bacterium | reverse complement strand
AATTCATTATAACATATCGCAAAATAAAAAGCAATTATCTTTAAATGAATTTTGCAAATCCCTTTTTTCGACAAAAAAATTTTGCACATATCTTCAAAACCACTTGAAAATATATGCAAATTTTGATAAAATGTTAAGCGGAATAAAATTTAAAATTACGGAGACATATGCTCTATGGATAATTTATATAAAAAGAAAATCAAAACCGTGAAAATCGGCAAAGTTGAAATCGGCGGCGACAACCCCGTTGCCATTCAGTCGATGACAAACATTTCGGCAAAAAACAAAGATGCCGTTTTGGCGCAGATAAAAGATTTGGAAGCGGCGGGCTGCGATATTTTAAGAATTGCAATTCCCGACGAAGAAAACGCAAAAGCGGTTTCGTTTTTAAAAGAACACACTGATAGGCCCATTGTTGCGGATATTCATTTTGACCACCGCCTTGCGCTTTTGTGTATTGAACGGGGAATCGACAAAGTCAGAATAAATCCCGGAAACATCGGCAGTGTAGAAAACGTTAAAAAAGTTGCCCTTGCCGCAAGAGAAAAAAACATCCCCATAAGAATAGGCATAAACGGCGGTTCTTTGGAAAAAGAACTTTTGCAAAAACACGGAGGTATAACCCCCGAAGCAATGGTTGAAAGTGCTGAAAAGCAGATGAATATGCTTTTGAAATATGATTTTTGCGACACGGTTATATCCCTAAAATCCTCAAGCGTTAAAAAAACCATAGCCGCATACCGCCTTGCAAGAGAAAAGTTTAACTGTCCTCTTCACCTTGGCGTAACCGAAGCGGGAACTTACACTTCGGGGCTTGTTAAATCCGCAGTTGGCATAGGCTCGCTTTTGGCAGACGGCATAGGCGAAACCATAAGAGTTTCACTAACCGATGACCCCGTTTTGGAAATAGGTGCGGCAAAAGAAATTTTAAATGCTCTTCAAATGGGCAAACCCCACGTTGAAGTTATATCCTGCCCAACCTGCGCAAGATGCAGAATAAATCTTATAAATCTTGCAAAAAGAGTGAACGAAGCAACAAAAGATATAGAAAAAAATCTAAAGGTTGCCGTTATGGGCTGTGCCGTTAACGGCCCCGGTGAAGCGAGAGAAGCCGATATTGGCATTGCAGGCGGTGACGGTTGCGGTCTGATTTTCAAAAAGGGCGAAATTATTCGCAAGGTTAAAGAAGAAGATTTGGTTGAAGAACTGCTTAAAGAAATTGAAAATATGTAACAGGATGAGAACGAATATATGACAGGTCAACAGTTTTTTGATTTGCTCAGCCCCGTTGTCGGTGCAGAGCTTTGCGAGGAATATAAGCATTGTGAAAAAATCGAAATGTCAATACATAAAGAAAAAAGAATTCTTGCGGTTGATGTTTACGGTTGCTCACAAGCGGCTCAAACGGATACATTAAAGCTTGAACAGGCTGTCTGCTCGGCTTTGAGGATGAATTCTGTTAAAATAAATATTTGTGTCGGCGAAGAAAAGGCAGTTGAACAAGCACCTGCCTCGCCTCAGCCTGCAAAAATCGATTTTGAAAGGCTTTGCGCCTTACTCAAACAGCGTATTGCCCCTGCAAGTAGCTTCATTGCCTCGGCAAAGGGTGAGCTTAACGGCAATGAATATGTTTTGACCGTTTCTTCGGCAGGTGTTTCTGTGCTTAACGCAATGGGTGCGGTTAAGGAATTGACTTCAATTATCGCCGATGAATTCGGTATGAATGTTAATGTTGTAATCAAAGCCGCCGAAAATGAGAAAGCAATCACGGTTGAGGAAATGCAGCGGCAGGAGGACTCCAAGGTCGAGGCGGTCAAGCCCGAAGTCAAAAAGGTTATCAAAAGAACATTTGAAGATTTGCCGATTTGTACGGATTACGCCCAAGTTATTTACGGCGAGCGCTTGCAAACAGACAGGCATCCTCTGCCGATTAACGATATTGTGCCCGAAAGCGGCACGGTTCTTGTTTGGGGCGATGTCTTTTCGCTTGAGGTGCGTTCAACCAAAGACGGTCGCAACCGCATTATAACCTTCAGTTTTTCCGATAACACAGGCTCATATTCTGCCAAGATTTTCGGCGATAATATGAGTACACAGTACCTTGTCGAGAAGCTTCGAGACGGTATGACCGTTTTGATACGCGGCACGGTTATGTACGATAAATATGCAAGAGAAAACACGGTCGATGTCAAGGCAATTGCAACCATTGATAAGCTCAGTAAGACCGATGATGCGCCCGAAAAGCGTGTTGAACTGCATTTGCATACCCGTATGTCGGCAATGGACGGTATGACCGATGTAAAGGATTTGGTCAAACGAGCAATCAAATGGGGTCATAAAGCTGTCGCAATAACCGATCATGGCGTTGTTCAAGCGTATCCCGATGCGGTTAAAGCTGCCAAGGGCAGTGATATTAAGCTGCTTTTCGGCGTTGAGGGTTATTTGGTGAATGATGTTGACGGCGATGAAAAGGATTATAAAAAGCTCCCGTCATACCATATTATTTTGATTGCGCAAAATAACACAGGCTTAAAGAATATGTACAAGCTTATAACAAAATCCAATTTGGATTATTTCTTTAAGCGTCCGAGAATACCTAAGAGCGAGCTTATGGCTTTGCGTGAGGGTATCATCGTCGGCAGTGCGTGTGAAGCTGGCGAGGTTTTCAGAGCCATGCTCAAGGGCGCAAGCGATGAGGAACTGCTCAAGGTTGCCTCATTTTACGATTATATCGAAATTCAGCCAACAGGCAACAACCGCTTCCTTTTGGATTCTGCGGATTATCCTCACATCCAAAGCTATTCCGACCTTGAAAACCTTAACAAAAAGCTTGTTCATGTTGCGGATAAACTCAATAAGCCCGTTGTTGCAACCTGCGATGTTCACTTTATCGATCCCGAGGATAGCATCTTCCGTGCGATTTTGATGGCAGGTCAGGGCTTTAAGGATGCCGATCAGCAAGCTCCGCTGTTCTTCCGCAATACCGAGGAGATGCTTGCGGAATTTGCTTATCTCGGCGAGGAAACCGCCAAAGAGGTCGTAATCACCAACACTAACAAAATCGCCGATTCGGTTGATTATCTAATTCCGATTCCGAACGGCAACTATCCGCCGAGTATTCCTGGCTCTGAGGAGGAGCTGACTCGCCTTTGTTGGGAGAGGGCAAAGAGTATGTTCGGCGATCCCGTGCCCGAATATGTCGCAAAGCGTCTTGAAAAAGAGCTTAATTCAATTATCAAAAACGGTTTCGCCGTTCTTTATATGATTGCGCAAAAGCTTGTTAAAAACTCCGAGGATCACGGCTACTATGTAGGCTCTCGTGGTTCGGTTGGCTCATCTTTTGTCGCTTCAATGGCAGGCATTTCCGAGGTTATGCCGCTCGCTCCGTTTTATCTTTGCAAAAGCTGCAAGCACAGCGAATTTTTTCTCAACGGTGAGGTTGGTTCTGGCTTTGACCTGCCGCCGAAAAATTGCCCCGAATGTGGCGAGCCTATGATGCGTGACGGTCACGATATTCCCTTTGAAACCTTCCTTGGCTTTAAAGGCGATAAATCACCCGATATTGACCTTAACTTTTCAGGCGAATATCAGTTCTACGCTCACCGTTATACCGAGGAGCTTTTCGGTATTTCTCACGTATTCAAAGCAGGTACGGTTTCAACCGTTGCCGATAAAACTGCTTTCGGCTTCGTTAAAAAATATTTTGAAGCAAAGGGTGTTTCGGTTCACAATGCCGAAATTGATAGGCTTTGTAAGGGCTGCACAGGCATTAAGCGTACAACAGGTCAGCACCCAGGTGGTATGGTTATCGTGCCGAACAATATGGAGGCGGAGGATTTCACTCCGATTCAGCACCCTGCCGATGATGTCAGCAATGCTTCAAGAACCACTCACTTCGATTTCCACGCTCTTCACGATACGATCCTCAAGCTTGATAACCTCGGTCACGATGTTCCCACGCTTTATAAATATCTTGAAGATTTCACCGGTATATCCGTTCTTGATGCCGATGTTTGTGACAGGGAGCTTTACAAGATGATCGTAAGCCCCGAACCGCTCGGAATCACTGCGGAGGATATTGATTGCGAAACAGGTACGCTTTCGATTCCCGAAATGGGCACAAACTTTGTTCGCCAAATGCTACTTGAAGCTCAGCCAAAGAACTTTTCAGACCTTTTGCAAATTTCTGGTCTTTCTCACGGAACTGATGTTTGGCTCGGCAACGCCCAAGAGCTTATTCATAACGGAACTTGTACGATTTCCGATGTTATCGGTACTCGTGACAGTATCATGGTTTACCTTATGCACAAGGGACTTGAGCCCGATATGGCGTTTAAGATAATGGAAATTGTTCGTAAGGGTAACGCAACCAAGCTGTTGACAGAGGAGCATAAAAAAGCAATGCGTGACCACGGTGTGCCCGAATGGTATCTTGAATCGTGCTTGAAAATCAAATATATGTTCCCGAAGGCTCATGCCGCCGCCTATGTTATTGCGGCGCTCCGCCTCGGCTGGTATAAGATTTATCATAAGGTTGCGTATTATGCCGCTTACCTTACCGTTCGTGGCGACGATTTGGATGCTTCGCTGATTATGTGTACAAAAGAGCAGGTAAGGCGCAAGATGAAGGAAATCACCGACAAGGGCAAGGAAGCAAGTCCCAAGGAGCTTTCACAATATACAGCGCTTCAGGTTTTGCTTGAAATGAAGGCAAGAGGTGTTGAATTCCTGCCGATTGATCTTTATAAATCGGATGCAACCGTTTTCAAAATTGAGGATGGCAAAATCAGACTTGCGTTCTCATCGCTCAACGGCACAGGCGAAAATGCGGCAAAAGCGCTTGCCGCCGCCCGTGACGATGGTGAGGGTGAATTTATGTGCGTTGATGAATTTCAGCGCAGAGCAGGCGTTTCAAGCAGCGTTATCACCGCCCTGCGTGAAGCGGGCGCATTAGATGGTCTGCCCGATAGTATGCAAATCAGTTTGTTTGATATGTAATTTGAGAAAGGAGAAGCGGATGCAAGGCAAGAAAAAATGGTATCGGCTCGATAATGCCGCTACAATATTTCCCGGGCAAAACACATCACGTTGGTCGAATGTGTTCCGCTTTTCCGTTATGCTCACGGAAAAGGTTGATCCTGCCGTGCTTGAACAGGCACTCAAAGCGGTGCTTCCGCGTTTTCCTTGCTACGATGTAAGTATTCGCCGTGGCTTCTTTTGGTATTATTTGGAGGAAAATCCGAACGATGCTCCTCCTGTTCAGCCTGATATAACCAACCCCTGCCACCGTGTGAAATACAGCGAGAACAAAGGCTTCCTTTTCAGAGTTTATTACTATGAAAACAGGATTTCTGTTGATATGTTCCACGCATTGACCGACGGAAACGGTGCGGCTGTTTTCACCTGCACCTTAGCGGCTGAATATTTGCGCCTTTGCGGTTACGATATCCCCGTCGGCGGTAAGGTTTTGGATATTACCGAGCCTGCAAAGCTTGAAGAAATTGTTGATCCCTTCAAAAAATGCGGAAAATCCGATGCGAAAATCCCACGCATAGCACCGAAGGTTTACCACAACGTCGGCACAAAGCTGCCTGCGCACATGGTTAACATAACCCGTGGAATAATGCCGCTGGAGCAAATTCATTCTCTTGCAAAAGGCTACGGTGCAACCATAACCGAGTTTGTCGGTGCGTTGCTGCTGTTCGTGCATTACGAAAAGCAGAAGAATGAGGAGGAAAAGCAAAAATATATCGCCTTGCAAGTTCCTGCAAGCTTGCATAAAATTTTCGGTGTTGAAACCTTGCGAAATTTTTCACTGATACACAAGGTAGGTATAGATCCGTTGATGGGGGATTACACCTTTGAGGAAGTGTTGCGCCATTTTTCGCTTTACCTGCGTGATGTCAATAACGAAAAAACCTTGCGTGCAATGGCTTCTTCTAATCTCAGGCTCGCACAGTCGCCGCTGATGCGCATTTTGCCGCTGTTTATCAAGGATATTGCGATTGCGATAACCTTCAATTTCTTCGGCGGTGAGCAGACCAATTCGGGCTTGTTCTCAAATCTCGGTCGTGTTGATTTGCCGCAGGAAATGCAAAAATATGTTGATTGCGTTGAATTTATGGCAGGACCTGGCAGGCTTAACGGCACAAGAGTTGCAACCTGCGGTTATAAAGATAAATTCATTATTGATTTCACTAATTCTTATCAAGAAAGCGATATTGAAAGAGCTTTTTTCACTTCGCTCGTTAAAATGGGCGTTAAAGTTAAAATTGAAAGTAACAGGAGGTGAGCGCAGGTGTCATATTGTGTTAATTGCGGAGTTGAGCTTGATGACAGCGCAGAAAAATGCGCCCTTTGCAATACTGAAGTAATCAACCCGAACGGCAACAATCCCGATGCAGTCAAGCCCTTTCCCGAAAAGGTTATGATTCCGAAAACTGTGCGCCGCAGATATGCCGCATATTTTGCTTCGATGATAATTCTTATTCCGAACATTGTCTGCTTGTTTATCAATTTGACATTTGATTTCGGTTATCTTTGGGCAATTTATCTTAATTCCTCCTGCGGCTTGCTGTGGCTGTTAACCGTTTTTCCGTTTCTGCTCAAAAAGCCCAAAAGCAGCCTGATTGTTTCGCTTGATGCAATCGGTATTTTCCTCTATACAGCGGTGTTCTATCAGTTTGAGCATGGCAGGGGATGGCTTTTTAAGCTTGCATTGCCTGTAATCGTTGTTCTTGCTGTTTTTGTGATTTCCGTTTGCGAATGGGTTAAGAACAAACGCCTTGATTGGCCTGTTTTGGTCAATTCAATTTTGCTTCAGGTTTCCGTAGCGGCGCTTGCAATCGAACTGATTATTAGAAGTTACTATAAGCTTTCGATGCTTCCGCTTGTTTCGATTATCATTGCGGCCTGTTGCTTGGCTTTGAGCATTTATTTTTTCTGCGTGTTGAAAAATAAGCGCCTCAGAGCGTGGCTTTCCCGTAAATTCTTCTTTTGATTTCAATCCGACTTTTCCTTTTGCGAAGTCGGATTTTTTATTTTAATTTTTTTAATAAAATTACTTGTAATTGTGCGGATAAGCATATATAATAAATCTATATATGTGTATAAAAATTGGAAAAACGGAGAGATGCAAGTAGATGCTCGGTAAATATGCAAGAATCAACATTACTAATCCGATAAATTCTCAAGATCCAAAC
>CAYQRS010000091.1:0-7251 GCA_964419825.1 uncultured Eubacteriales bacterium | reverse complement strand
GACAATATCTGCTTTGTTTAATTGTTTCCTCTTGAAATGCTCTTACTTTTATAGTATAATTTATTGCTGTGGATGGAGGAGTTTTATTGAAAAGAAAGATATTGATTGCTTTTTGCTTAATTGCAATGCTTTTAACCGCTTCGTGCGGCAATGACGGCGGCAGAGCCCCTGCCCCGCTCCCGACGGCACGTGTCACTTTCAGGGAGGGCTTAACCGTTCCCGAATGTGCCGAATTGCTTGAAGAAAACGGCGTTTGCGGTGCTAATGAATTCATTGCCGCCGCCAACCAAATGTATCCGCAATACGAATTCCTGACCGAAATTGAGAACCCTCAGGACAGACCTTTTTTGTTGGAGGGTTATCTTTTTCCCGACACTTATGAATTCTATTGCAATTCAGCCCCCGAAACCGTAATCAAAAAGTTCTTAGATAACTACAAAAACAAAATCGCCGATGAATACAAAGCGAGAGCTGATGAGCTTGGTTACAGCTTTGATGAAATTTTGCGTATTGCCTCAATAATTCAGGAAGAAGCTATCGACAGCGAGATGAAAACCGTTTCATCGGTTCTGCACAACAGACTTAATTCCGATTACGGCAGGCTTGAATGTGATGTTACGGTGTTCTACATTCGTAACAGCGTTGCTCCCTACATTGAAAACAGCGAAAAATACGAAGAGCTTTATAACGCATACAAATTCAGCGGCTTGCCCGCAGGTCCGATCACAAATGTTGGCATCAACGCAATCGAAGCCGCACTTTATCCTGCTCAAACGGATTATTATTTTTTCCTGACAGATGAGGATATGAATTTTCACTATGCGGTAACTTGGGCTGAACATTCAGAGAATGTAAAGCTTTACTACAAAAAGAGTAACTAAACGCTCCGGCGTTATTATAAAAAAGGAGATAAAACCAATGAAAAAAATCACAGCAATTCTTCTTGCACTTGCTATGCTGCTCAGCTTCGCTGCTTGCGGCGGCAATAGTGACAACACCGAAACAACAACAACAAACGACCAAACAGTTAACAATGTTGTCAGCGATGTTGCAGACGAAACAACTGTAGCCGACGAAACAACAGTTGCAGATGAAACAACTGCTGCGGAAGAAACCACCGCAACAGAAGAAACAACAGCTACCGTAAGCGATTCTACAACCGCAGCTGACGAAACAACTCTCCCTGCAGCCGCTCCTGCTGACAAGGCTGAAATCGTTGCACTTTACAACGATGCCGTTAATTCAGCTTTCGCTGCAAAAGCTGGCTTTGACAAAGAGCGTGTAACTGACAACGATAAGATGGATGCAGGCGTTGCTCTTAAAGCATTCAAGAGCCTCGTTTACAAATTCATGGGCGTTGGCGCTGACAACAAATACTCAGAAAAGGTTACAAAGGGCAAGTGGGATACAGATACAAGACGCCACTACCTCCGCAAGAGCACACTTGGCGCAGGTGATGTAACTAAGGCAGCTTGCACCCTCAAGAACAACCAGTACACAGTTGTTCTCAACGTTAAGGGCGGCAACAGCACAGGCAACCAGAGCAAGCAAACAACAAACGCCCCCATCGACAAGTGCGGCATCTGTGTCGGCAACGAAGACAAGGGCTACTATGACCACAAGACAGGTCCTGTTATCTATGATGCAATCGCAGGCACTTATGCAGGCGCAAAGATTGATGAGAAATATTCAAACGCAAAGGTAACAGCAGTTATTGATGCCGCAACAGGCAACCTTGTTAAGCTCACAGTTGAGTTTGATATTTCCGTAAGCATTGATATCAGCATCGGTTCAGGTACTGCAACTGCTTCAACTCACATCTACTACAAGAACTTCAAATACTAATATCCGATTAGATACATAGTATAACGCTTCAAGGCTCTGACATTCCGTCAGAGCCTTTTTTATACGAAGCAAAAGTGCTATAAAGCAAAACAAAACTGATTCCGTAAAAGAACGAAATCAGTTTTGTTTTTATTTGTGTTATTATTTGATTTTCAGTGAGAATTGAGGAGTTTAATCTCTGCGCAAGGCTTCAATCGGCAACATTTTTGCGGCACGCCTTGCAGGATAAATTCCGAAGAAAATGCCGATTGCGCTTGAGAAGCCGACTGCAAGAAGAATTGTCGAAAGCTTAACTTTAATCGGAACTCCGACAAACGCCGCCGCAGAAAGCGCCGTTCCGACACCGAGAATCAATCCGATTGTGCCGCCGATGCAACACAAAATCACAGATTCGGTTAGGAACTGCAGCATAATCGTCGAGGTCTTTGCGCCAAGGGCTTTTCGGATGCCGATTTCCCTTGTTCGCTCCGTAACGGAAACAAGCATAATATTCATAACACCGATACCGCCGACAACAAGCGAAATTGCGCCGACTGCGGCAATGAATGCGGTGAAAACATTGATAACGGTATCGATAAGCTCGATGTATGTTGCCATATTGGTGACGGTGTAAACCTCACGCTGGCTGTTGCCGTGGCGAGCTTTGATAACCTGAGCCGCAGAAGAGCCAACGCTATCCAAGAACTTATCGTCTTTTGCGGTGAGATAAATCATCGGGTATCTGCCGTTTTGACCGTAAAACTCATTAAAGGTTGACGAGGGAACAATAAGCATAATCATTGTACCCATAACGCTAGAGGACTGCATCATGCTTGACATCTGCTCGGTGTCAATGTTTGCCATCGATGTGCTATCCACAACGCCGATGATTTTGAACGAAACGGTTGCGCCGTTGTAGCTGACATTAACCTTTTCGCCGACGCAGTTTTCGTAACCGAACATAGTATAAGCGCTGACATTATCGATGCAGGCTACATAGCGTGAGGCTGAAAAATCATCCTCGCTGTAAAAACGGCCGTAAAGCATATTGATATTCATAATATACTTAAAATCCGTTGTGCCGCCCATCAGCATTGCGATTCCGTTCTCTTTGTCCGTTGAGCAGGATGACATATTCATTGACATTGGTGAAACAACATCAACGCTGTCCAGCTTTTTAATTGCGGCAATATCATCATCGGTAATATAATCGTTCGCTGTTGCCGTATCGGTTTTGACGGTGATGCTGACCATATTTGAGCCTAAGTCCTCAATCATACCGACAATATAATCCCTGCCGCCGTTACCTACGGTTACGATTGCTATAACCGAAGCAACGCCGATGATAATGCCGAGCATTGTGAGCAAAGAGCGAGTTAAATTGGTCTTGATACTGAAAACGGCAATGCGTATATTTTCAATTATCATATTCATTTTTCAGCCGCCCCTTAGGAATTCACGCTTGCGGTTGTTGTTTCGGCATAGGTTGCGATTACCTTTGCACCACTTTCAAGTGACGATGATTGGTTTTGAACAATCTTATCACCTGCCGCACAGCCTGAAACGATCTGATACTGTGTTTCCGAAGCAAGACCAAGCTCAACCTTAACCTTTTCAACAGTCTTGTTATCTTCATTATATTTGAAGATATAATCACCTGTTGCATCACTCAAAACAGCTTCAATCGGCACTACAACCGCATCTTCAACGGTATCAACGTTAATATCAATATCAACATCGATGCCAATTATAATGCTTTTGTCGGGGTTTTTGATAATAACCTGAGCAGGTATGGTGTTTGAGGAAGTGGAAGCGCCGCCTGTAATGCTGCCGAGCATAGATCCGATGTCGATGCCTGATGATGAAGATGTAGCAACAGGGCTGATATAGATAACCTCACCGTCAAACTCATGACCGAGCGAGGTAACAATAGCCTTTTGACCAAGCTCAATATCAAGAACATCGTACTTACCGAGTGAGAAGGAAGCAACGAAGCTATCATAATATTCAACTGTTAAGCCGATATTTCTCGAAGCGGAAGCATCGGTGAAGCTTGAAAGCAAGCTCGAAACATCAGCACCCGAATTCATTAACGAGCCGAGAATTGAGCTTATGTCAAGATTGGAAGCTGAATTTTGCGGTATATATGCCTGACCTGCGGTAATGCCAAGCTGACTGATTACACCGTCACCCTCTGCATACCAGCCCTTTGAAAGCTTGTTAACAGCCTCCTTGGTGGATTTGAGATTGCGCTCTGCGGTATCCATAAGGGACTTATAGGTGCTTTCAAGAACATTTTTGGATTGAGTTTCAAGGAGAGATTTTTGTGCTTTAAGGCTCATTAAATTAAGCTCTGCACTCATCAGCTCTGCCTCTTGGCTCGAAGTGCCGAGCAAGGTGGAAATATCAAAGCCTTTGCCGATATTGGTGATGTTATCGATAAAAGAATTTGCAGTCTTTTGGCTGATTCCACGCTTGGCAAGCTTTGTGAAATACTCTTTCAGCTCTGCCTCGGTATAATTATTGCCGAGGATTTTGACAAGCCTTGCATAATCAATATTGTTTACCCAATCGGGAACATCGTTATTTTTATCTGCCTCGCCGCTGTCAACAAGAGCGCTGAGCATTTCAATCTGCTTTTCAAGCTGTGCAATTTCCTTTTCGATTCCCGGAATTTTTGCGGCAGCTTCTTTTGCTGATGTGATTGATTTTTGGTAGTTGATCTTTGCGTTGTCGTAATCGCTCTGCTTTGCACTAACCAATCCGTCAAGCGATGACGGCTCAAAGGTTGCCAAAAGCTGACCCTTTTCAACGGTATCGCCGAGCTTAACAAAGACCTCTTTGGTGACAACTCCGCTGAAAATTTCAAATTCGCCCTTATTCTGAGATTCTACCTTACCTGTTGTTGAAAGGGTTTGGGTAATCGTGCCTGTGCCAACATTCATAATAACAGCCTTAAATCTGTCGTCAGTCTGCTTCTTGACAACAACTACCGCTGCAACAACAACAGCAATTACCAAAACAATCGAAACTGCTATTTTGGCAATTTTCTTTTTATCTTTCATAATTACTCCTCCTGCTATGTAATTATTTTAAAGCATTCAGTGCCCTTTGACCAATATCACTTCGCTTGTGTGCGCCGTCAAAATGAATTTTATCGGTTGCGGCATAGGCTTTGTCAAGTGCCTCACGCAGGTTTGCGCCTCTTGCGGTCACGCCGAGAACTCTGCCGCCGTTGGTTACAAATTCGCCCTCGGTCTTCTTCGTGCCTGCGTGGTAAACGGTTGCGGAGTCAAGGTTGCCCTTTTCGTTCAAGCCGCTGATTTTAATACCCTTTTGATATGAACCCGGGTATCCGCCTGAAGCCATAATTACGCAAGCTGCCGAATCAGCCGAGAAAACAACGGGAACATTCTCAAGTGTTTCATCGGCAACAGCCTCGATAATATCAATAAGCGGTGTTTCAAGCAAGGGCATAACAACCTGAGTTTCAGGATCGCCGAAGCGTGAATTATATTCGATAACCTTAGGACCATCGGGTGTGAGCATCAAGCCGAAATACAGGCAACCCTTAAACGGGCAGCCCTCTGCCCGCATTGCTTTAATTGTTGGCATAAATATTTTTTTCATACATTCATCGGCGATTTCAGCCGTGTAATAGGGGTTGGGAGCAACAGTACCCATTCCGCCTGTGTTAAGACCTTTATCGCCGTCAAGGGCACGCTTGTGATCCATTGAAGAAACCATCGGTGCAAGTGTTTTGCCGTCTGTGAAAGAGAGAACCGAAACCTCTGGACCTGTGAGGAACTCCTCAACAACTATATTATTGCCCGATTCACCGAATACCTTATCTTCCATAATTGATTTAACGGCATCTGTTGCCTGCTCAAGGTTTTCCGCAATAATAACACCCTTGCCGAGAGCAAGACCATCTGCCTTGATAACAACAGGGAATTTGTTTCGTTCGGTTATGTAAGCAATAGCCTCATCCGCATTGGCGAAAACTTCGTAATCAGCCGTCGGAATATTATATTTTTTCATAAGGTTCTTTGAGAACACCTTACTGCTTTCGATCCTTGCAGCCGCCGCAGATGGACCAAAGCACTTATAACCGTTTTTCTCAAAGGAATCAACCATACCCAAAGCAAGCGGATCGTCAGGTGCGACAAAGACAAAATCAACGCCCTGCTCCTTTGCTAAATTGAGCATACCGTCAATATCGGTTGCAGAAACAGCAAAGCACTCCGCATCGCAAGCAATGCCTGCATTGCCGGGTGCGCAAATAACGCTGTCTACCTTATCGCTTTCCAAAAGCTTCTTGATCAATGCGTGTTCTCTTCCGCCTGAGCCAACCATTAAAACCTTCATTATAAATCCCCCATTATAGCACTAAATAATTTTATATGATTATATCACACTTTTAATAAAATATAAAGAGAAAAATAAAAGTTAACAAAGTCAAATAATTCTTGTAACAATTTTGTCAAAGTTATCAACAATTAATCGGCGGCATATTATGTAAAAAAGAGGAGTGGTACTATGACAAACATTGAAAAACAAATCGAACTATACAGACAGGAGCTTCTTAAATATGCACAAGAACACGGAAGCGTTTACAGCGGAGATGAAAACGGTTTCCAACAGCTTACTGAAGAAATTCCCGATGAAGAAGATACCGTTTACGAACAGCAAGAAGAAATGACCGAGGCTCAAGAGGACAAAGTTCCAATCAAAGCCGAACGCCCCATGCCAAACGAATATTCTGGCGATGAATATGAAGAAGAACCGAGCAAAGCACCGACAGCATTGCCGCCGCTCTACGCCTCGCTTGAGGATTTCACCTCAAAGAACACAAAAACAGGCAAATTAAAGGTTCAAGCCTATTCTTCCGAGCAAGTATTTCCAATTAGAAGTGCGAAAGTAACAGTTGAAAAAAGTTTCGGTGACGGAGTGCATCTTTTTGCCGAAAACTATACCGATATTGACGGAATTGTTGAAAACATAATCCTGCCGACAAAGGATAAATCGCTTTCTCTCACGCCGGGAAATGAAATCCCCTATTCAACCTATACGGTAACGGTTTCTCATCCGCAATTCGCAACGATTATCTTCAAAAATGTGCCGATTTTCGACGCAATCGAATCATTCCAGCCTGCGGCAATGCTGCCAAAAAGCTCCGCAAACTCACCAGAGGAAGTAATTGAAGAAGAACCGAATTTATAAGGAGGAGCATTGATGCCGACACCTACTGTGCCAGAAACAATAACTGTTCATTTGGGTGCACCCGATTCCTCGGCGCAAAATGTAACAGTCAGATTCACCGATTACATTAAAAACGTTGCTTCAAGCGAAATCTACCCAACTTGGCCCGAATCCGCCTTGCGAGCAAATATCTATGCAATCATTTCCTTTGCGTTGAACCGCTAC
>CAYQRS010000090.1:0-7419 GCA_964419825.1 uncultured Eubacteriales bacterium | reverse complement strand
AAGAGCTTATGGATGAACTTAAGTCCGTCAAAGGCGCAGTCCATCCGCACGAGATTCTTCTTGTTGTCGATTCAATGACAGGTCAGGATGCCGTAACCGTGGCAACAGGCTTTAACGATGCCTTGGGCATCGATGGCTTGGTTCTCACCAAGCTCGACGGTGATACCCGTGGCGGTGCGGCTCTTTCAGCCAGAGCGGTTACAGGCAAGCCGATCAAGTTCATCGGTGTCGGTGAAAAGCTTGAGGATTTGGATGTATTCCATCCTGATCGTATGGCTTCCCGTATCCTCGGTATGGGCGATATGCTTTCTCTTATCGAAAAAGCGGAGCAAGCCTTAGACGAGAAAAAAGCAAAAGAGCTTGAAGAGCGTATCCGCAAAAACAAGTTCGATATGAACGATTTGCTTGAGCAGTTCCAATCGGTCAGAAAAATGGGCTCGATTAAAGACACTCTTGCAATGATACCGGGATTGAACAAGCAGGTTAAGGATGTTGAAATCGATGAACGCCAGTTCGACAGAGTTCAGGCAATAATCCTTTCAATGACTCCTGCAGAGCGTTCCGATCCCGAAATCATCAATCCCTCACGCAAACGTCGTATCGCAGCAGGTTGCGGTATGCAGGTTGAGGATGTTAACCGCCTTCTCACTCAGTTTAAGCAGATGCAAAAAATGTTTAAGCAGTTCGGTGGCGGTCACAACAAGCGCAAATTCAAAAAGAAGCGCAAATAATCACGAATGTATTTCAATATGCTACACAAATCGGTGTATTGTTACATTATATAAAATTATTCAAAATATATTGGAGGAAACAAAAATGGCAGTAAAAATCAGACTTCGCCGTATGGGCGCAAAGAAAGCACCTTTCTATCGTATCGTTGTTGCTGATTCACGTTATCCCCGTGATGGCAGATTCATCGAGGAGATCGGTACTTACGACACAATGAAGCATCCGGCAGAGATCAAGGTTGATGTTGAAAAGGCACAGCAGTGGATCAAGAACGGCGCACAGCCCACAGATACAGTTAAGGCAATCCTTAAAAAGTCAGGCGTTATCAACTAATTAACCGCCCAAAAATTACGGAGGTGCAGACTAATGACAGAGCTTTTAGTAGCAATCGCACAAGGTCTTGTAGAGGATCCGTCAGCAGTTACCGTTACAGTTGACGAACCCAATGAGGAGGGTATCACAGTATATCATCTTCATGTAGGCGATAACGATATGGGTAGAGTAATCGGCAAACAAGGCCGTATCGCTAAGTCTATACGCACCGTTATGCGTGCCGCTGCGACTCGCAACAATGCAAAAATCGCAGTTGAAATCGAATAATCAATCGGTTTTATTTTAATTATTACCATTTGCTCTATGGCTTTTAAAAACGAAGGCTATAGGGCTATTGGTGTTTATGAGGATGTTGTTTTGCTATGCTGAAAAAATATTTGGAATTGGCTCAAATCGTTTCGACCCACGGTGTAAGGGGCGAGGTTCGTGCAAACCCGTGGTGCGATACTCCGCAGTTCGCAACAAAATTCAAAACGCTGTATTTCGATGAAAACGGCGAAAAATCCGTCAAAGTCTTAGCTTCCCGTGCCCATGGTAATGTTGTCCTCTTCAAGCTTGAGGGTATTGATACCGTTGAACAGGCGCAGGCGTTGCGTAACAAAATGCTTTATATGTCCCGTGAAGATGCAAAATTGCCGAAGGGCAGTTATTTCATTGCGGATTTAGTTGGCTGTAAGGTCTACGATGCTGATGACGAAACGAAGCTTTACGGAGTTTTGAGCGATGTCAGCGAAACAGGCGCTAACGATGTCTGGCATATCACCGATGAAAACGGTAAGGAGTATCTTGTGCCAGCCGTTCCCGCTTTCGTTATCAAAACCGATGTTGAAAACGAGCGTGTTTTAATCAGACCGATTAAGGGGATTTTTGACGAATGAGAATTGATATAATGACGCTCTTCCCCGAAATGTGCGAAAGCGTTGTCAGCGAGAGCATTTTAGGCAGGGCAAGGGAAAAGGGCTTGGTCGAAATCAACTGCCGTAATATCCGCAAATACACTGCTGATAAGCACCGCCGTGTTGATGATTCACCTTATGGCGGCGGCAGCGGAATGGTAATTCAGGCTCAGCCCGTTTATGATTGCTATCGTTCACTTTGTGAGGATTTGGGTAAGAAGCCCCATGTGATTTATATGTCGCCGCAGGGCAGCGTCTTGACTCAAAAGAAAGCGATTGAATTGTTGCAGTATGATAATATTGCTTTTCTCTGCGGCCATTATGAGGGCATTGATGAGCGTGTTTTGGAGGAGATTGTCGATGAAGAAATTTCAATCGGCGATTATGTGCTGACGGGCGGCGAGCTGCCTGCAATCGTTGTTGCAGATTCTGTCTGCCGTATGCTTCCCGGTGTTCTTTCGAGCGAGGAAAGCTTTATGAACGAGAGCCATTATAATTCTCTTTTGGAGCATCCGCAATATACTCGCCCAGAGGTGTGGGAGGGTAAGCCTGTTCCGCAGGTTTTGCTCAGCGGTCATCACGCCAATATCGAAAAATGGCAGCGGCAAAAGCAGCTTGAGCGCACTCTGGCAAAACGCCCCGATATGCTCGAAAAAGCCGAATTGACAAAAAAAGATAAAGAGTATCTTTCAAAAATCAAGGAATAAAAAAACCGCTGTCGTTTTGGTTAACGGCGGCGGTTTTGCTTTGTTCAAAGTATTTCTTTAAGGTATCTTTTCAGCGCATCCTCCCACGGCGGCAGGGGAGTGAAGCCTGCTTCGATGAGGCTTCTTTTACTCAGCCTGCTGTTTTTCGGGCGCTTTGCCTTGGCAGGATATTCCGATGAGGTTATCGGAACAACTCTTGCATTGAGATTTGCCTGCTGCATAATCTCGCAGGTGAAATCAGCCCATGAGCAAAAGCCCTCATTTGTTGCGTGGTAAGTGCCGTATTTTTCCGTGCCGATCATCTGAACGATCAGCTTAGCCAAATCCTTTGTATAGGTCGGACTGCCGAATTGGTCGCAAACAACATTGATTGAGTCACGCTCCGCACCAAGGCGAAGCATTGTTTTAACAAAATTGTTGCCGTTCTTGCCGAATACCCAAGCGGTTCTGATTATAAAATGCTTCGGGCAGAGCATACGAACTCTGTTTTCGCCCTCACGCTTGGTTGCTCCGTAAACCGTCTGTGGGTTGGTTTTGTCATTGACCTCATAAGGTTCGTCTTTTTCACCGTCAAAAACATAGTCGGTGCTGATGTAAACGAATTTTGCTTTGATGTCCTTGATTGCCCTGCAGAGGTTCTCTGTGCCGATAACGTTGACGGCATAGGCGGCTGCGCAGTTGTCTTCAGCCTTGTCAACAGCCGTGTAAGCGGCGCAATGAATGACCGTGTCAGGCTCAAAGCTCGTTATGTAACCTCTTACGCTGTTGTAGTCCGTGAGGTCAAATTCCGCAATGTCGGCGGCGGCGCAGGTGATGCCTGCGGCAGTGAGCTCTTTGATAACATCGTGTCCGAGCTGACCTGCGAATCCGGTAACTAAAACTCTCATTTTGACTCCTTCAATCAAAAACCCCATATATAATATGGGGCGAATTTGTGTTTAATATTTGAATTTAACGTCGCTTTCAGCAAGCTTCGGCGCAGAGCTGTCCTTTGCGGAAAGAATCGGTTCGATCGCACCCCATTCAACGCCGATTTCGGGGTCGTTGTAAGCAACGCTTCTGTCAGCAGAGGGCTCATAGTAGTTGTCTGTTTTGTAAAGCACCTCAACCTCTTCGCTCAGCGTAACAAAGCCGTGCAAAAATCCTCTTGGGATGAAAAGCTGCCTTTTGTTTTCGGCGCTCAGCTCAACCTTGATCCATTTTAAATAGGTCGGTGAGCCTTGGCGTATGTCAACGATAACGTCCTCGATTTTGCCCTTTGTGCAGGTTATGAGCTTGGCTTGAGCAAATGGCTCAAGTTGACAGTGCAGACCTCTGATGATGCCTTTTTGTGCTGAATAAGAGCGGTTATCCTGAACAAAATCGGCAGTAACTCCAAGCTCTTCGTAGTTGCGTTTGGAGTAGCTTTCGTAAAACCAACCTCTGCTGTCACCGTGAACAACGGGTTCAATAATCAATGCGCCGTCAAGGGCGGTTTTTTCTGCTTTTAAATTATTTTTTGTCATATTCCTTACCCCAAATCGGTCTTGCGTTAGGCTTGCTCTGTTGTGAATAGATGATTTTACCCTCGGCAACCCTTGCCAAATGCTGACCGTAAGGCGATTTGCCATATTTTTCAACTGATTCCAAAAGCTGTTTTTTGGAGATCCAACGCATATTGTATGCGATTTCTTCAAGAGCGGAAATCTGAATACCCTGAAGCTTTTCGATTGAGCGGATGAAATTAGAGGCCTCGTTGAGCGATTCAACTGTGCCTGTATCAAGCCAAGCATAGCCTCTGCCCATAAGCTTAATATCAAGCTCACCGTTTTCAAGGTAAATTCTGTTTATGTCCGTGATTTCAAGCTCGCCTCGCTTTGAGGGCTTGAGCGATTTTGCGTATTCAACAACACGGTTATCGTAAAAGTAAAGACCTGTAACAGCGTAATTGGATTTTGGCTGAAGCGGCTTTTCCTCAATGGAAATAGCCTTGCCTTTTTCATCGAATTCAACAACGCCGAATGCCTGCGGATTTTCAACATAGTAGCCGAAAATCGTTGCACGCTTGTTGTTGTTTGCGGCACTGCGGAGCATTGAACCCAAACCGTTGCCGTAAAAAATATTGTCGCCGAGAACCATCGCAACGCTGTCATCGCCGATGAATTCTTCGCCGATGATGAAAGCCTGCGCAAGTCCCTCCGGCTTTTCCTGCACAGCATAGCTGAGCTTAAGTCCGAATTTAGAGCCGTCACCCATAAGTGCTTGGAATTTCGGGGTATCCTGCGGAGTGGAAATAATGAGTATTTCACGGATGCCCGCCAACATAAGCGTTGAGAGCGGATAATATATCATAGGTTTGTCGTAAACGGGCAAAAGCTGTTTACTGGTAACCATTGTCAGCGGATAAAGTCTTGTACCGGAGCCGCCTGCAAGGACGATGCCTTTCAATCTGTTCACTATCCTTTCAGCAAATTACAGAGTTTTGTACTATGGATTATACTACTTTTAATTGTTTTAGTCAACAGTTATCATATAGCGTTTATATTTTGTTCATTATTTGTGCATTTTGTTGACCTGAAAGGATTAAGGTGTTATAATCAGCGATAAAGGTGGTGCAGAGAATGAAAATGTGCGAAGAATGTTTGAACTATGAATATAATGAAGAGATTGATGAATACGAATGTATAGTCGATATGGATATTGATGATACGGAGCGGTATATGAGCGGAAGCGTAAGAAGCTGTCCGTTTTATATGGTTAACAATGAATATAAAATAGTTAATAAACAAATATAAAAAGGCAAAAAAGAACTGAGGACGGGTTTGCTCCGCCCTCAGTGTTCAGATGATGAATCCGGGTGAAACCTCGCTCAATATCAGTGCGGCGGCTGTTATCACCGTGATGAATCCGCCTGCCAAGCTCAGCGAGAAAACCGTAGCCTTGTTGTTTGTGATATACCTTTTCATATAATCGCTTCCTTCCTTTGATTTTATTATATAATTTTTCCGTTAAAAAAGTACCACAAAGCAATTACAAATGATAACAGCTTTGTAACCGATAGGTAACAAAAGGTTAACAGCGGCTCAACAGCTCGGCTTTTCTTGGAGTGTTATAATGAGAGAACGATAATCGCTCGGTAAAAAGGAGTTAATGTAATTATGAAAACAGAAGAAAAAACCTTAAAAGAAAATACGATTTACAGCGGCAGAATTTTGAATTTGCGTGTTGATACGGCTTTACTTCCGAACGGCGAGCAGGCAACGAGGGAGTTTGTTGTCCATAACGGCGGCGTGACTGTTGCGGCAATGAACAGCGACGATGAGCTCGTTTTTGTCCGCCAATTCCGTTATCCCTATATGGCGGAGGTCTTGGAGCTGCCTGCCGGTAAGCTCGAGTTGGGCGAAGATCCCTTTGAAGCAGGCAAGCGTGAGCTTCGAGAGGAGGCAGGTGTAACTGCTGATGAATATCTTGATTTGGGCACATTTTATCCAAGCCCCGGTTATACGAGTGAGATAATTTATCTTTATGCCGCAACAGGCTTGCACAGCACAGAGCAGGATTTGGATGAGGATGAATTTCTCAATGTAGAATGGATAAAGCTCGATAAAGCGGTCGAAATGATAATGAGCGGCGAGATTACCGATGGTAAAACGATTGCCGCAGTCTTGAAGCTCAAGGAAAAGCTCAAAAGATAACCGCAACTGCTATAAAAAACGATAGCCACTGTCCGAAGAATTATTTTCGGGCAGCGGCTTTTTGTTTATCGTTATATTATCGCTTGCTTTAACCCTCAGCCTTATTCAACCGTAACGGATTTAGCAAGGTTTCTCGGCTTGTCGATGTCGCATCCTCTGAGGCGTGCAACGTGGTAGCTGAGTAGCTGTATCGGTATGATTTGGACGCTTGTTGTCAGCAACGGGTTTACTCTCGGCACGGCGATTGTTTCGTCTGCCTTGATTTTTTCGCTGTCGCTGATTGCAATGATGCTTGCGCCCCTTGCCTTAACCTCATCAATGTTGCTTTGAAGCTTGTGGCTCAGGTTGCTTTGAGAGTCCAGAGCAATTACGCTTGTTCCTTTTTCAATCAACGATATCGTGCCGTGCTTCAGCTCACCTGCAGCATAGGCTTCGGAATGAATGTAGCTGATTTCCTTTAGCTTCAGCGATGCTTCAGCGGCTGCGGCATAGCCCAAGCCTCTGCCGATAAAATATGCGTGTTCGATATTTTTCAGCTTTTGTGCCAAAGCCTTTATTTGTTTCTCACATTCAAGTGCCTTTTCGATTTTTTCGTGTAACAGAGAAATGTCCTTGATCAAGCCCTCGATTTTCTTATTCTCAGCCGTGCCGAAGCGTTTTGCAAAATAAGCCGCAAGCATATATATCGCCGCAAGCTGAGCACTGTATGCCTTGGTTGTCGCAACCGCAATTTCAGGTCCCGCCATCGTTTGAATCACAAAATCGCTTTCCGTTGCAATGGAGCTTTCCGCAACGTTGACGATTGAGATCGTCTGCGCACCTTGTGCCTTGGCTTCTCGGAGTGCGGCAAGGCTGTCTGCGGTTTCACCGCTCTGGCTGATGATTATTACGGGCGTGTCACGACTGAGAATCGGGTTGCGGTATCTGAACTCGGATGCAATGTCAATTTCCGTCGGGATTTTCGTTATTGCCTCGAAAACATATTTTGCCGTGATTGCGGCGTGATAAGCCGAACCGCAGGCAACAAAATAAATTCTGCTCGGCTTATCAATTGCAATGTTAAAATCTATTATATTATTA
>CAYQRS010000089.1:0-7488 GCA_964419825.1 uncultured Eubacteriales bacterium | reverse complement strand
CCTCTGCCACCTTGCTCCTGCTGGCAGAACCTATATGGAAGATTTGAATGAGGCAGGCGGCGTTTATGCCGTGCTTAAAGAGCTGACAAAGCTCGGTCTTATTAAAACGGATTGTATGACTTGCACGGGCAAGACCGTCGGCGAGAACATTGCCGAAAGCGAAAATCTTGACCCCGAAACAATCCGCACAGTTGATAATCCTTACAGCAAAACAGGCGGTATTGCCGTTTTGCGTGGTAATCTTGCTCCCGATGGCTGTGTCGTTAAGCGTGCCGCCGTTGCTCCCGAAATGCTCGTTCACGAAGGACCTGCAAGGGTTTTCAACTCCGAGGAGGAAACAATCAAGGTTATCTATGAGGGCGGAATTAAAGCAGGCGATGTTGTCGTCATCCGCTATGAAGGACCTGCAGGCGGTCCTGGTATGCGTGAAATGCTTTCACCGACCTCGGCAATCGCAGGTATGGGACTTGATAAGCAGGTTGCCCTTATTACCGACGGACGATTCTCAGGCGCAACCCGTGGCGCATCAATCGGTCACGTTTCGCCCGAAGCCGCAAACGGCGGCTTGATTGCTTATGTTAAAGACGGCGATATTATCTCAATCAATATCCCCGAATATAAAATCGAACTCAAGGTTGATGAGGCTGAGATCCAAAAGCGTAAGGCAGAAATGCCCATCCTCAAAAAAGAGGTCAAGGGCTACCTCAAGCGCTACAGCGAGATGGTATCCTCTGCCGACAAGGGCGCAATCATCAACAAAAAATAAATTTCAGTTAGGAGCTGAAACCAATGGCAATGACAATGACGCAAAACATCCTTGCGGCGCACGCAGGTGTGGATAAGGTTGAAGCAGGCGAGCTGATTCTCGTCAATCTCGACCGTGTTCTCGGTAATGATATTACCTCACCCGTTGCAATCCGTGAGTTTGATAAATTGGGCTTCGACAAGGTTTATGACATTGACCGTGTAACAATGGTTATGGACCATTTCGCCCCAAATAAGGATATTAAAGCGGCAATCCAATGCAAAATGTGCAGGGATTTCTGCAACGAAAAGAATGTTACTCATTTTTACGATGTCGGTCAAATGGGCGTTGAACATGCACTTCTGCCCGAAAAAGGTCTTGTTGTCAGCGGCGATGTCGTTATCGGTGCGGATTCGCACACCTGTACTTACGGCGCACTCGGTGCTTTTTCAACGGGTGTCGGCTCAACCGATATGGCTTGCGGTATGGCAATCGGCAAGGCTTGGTTCAAAGTGCCCTCGGCAATTAAATTTGTGCTCAAGGGCAAGCTTAACAAGCATATCACAGGCAAGGATGTAATCTTGCATATCATCGGCAAAATCGGCGTTGACGGCGCACTTTACCGCTCAATGGAATTCACGGGCGAGGGTGTGGCAGAGCTGAGCATTACAGACCGCCTCACAATCTGCAATATGGCGATTGAAGCAGGCGCAAAGAACGGCATTTTCGAGGTTGATGAAAAAACCCTCGCTTATGTTGCCGAACATTCTCAGCGCAAGCCCGTTGTTTATAAGGCTGATGAGGATGCCGAATATGATGAGGTTATTGAAATCGACCTCTCCTCAATCCGACCGACAGTTGCTTTCCCGCATCTGCCTGAGAACACAAAGACAACCGATGAAATCGGCGAGGTCAAAATCGATCAGGTCGTTATCGGCTCCTGCACAAACGGCTATTACGAAAATATTAAGGAAGCCGCCGACATTATTCGAGGCAAAAAGGTTGCCAAGGGTGTTCGAGCAATCATCATTCCCGCAACGCAGGAGATTTATCTGCGTGCAATGCGTGAAGGTCTGCTTGCCGATTTCATTGAGGCAGGCTGTGCTGTTTCGACCCCGACCTGCGGTCCGTGCTTAGGCGGACACATGGGCATCCTTGCCCCGGGTGAAAGAGCGGTTGCAACAACAAACCGCAACTTCGTCGGTAGAATGGGCGACCCAACCTCAGAGGTTTACCTTGCTTCTCCTGCTGTTGCGGCGGCAAGTGCAATCCTCGGCAGAATTGCAAGTGCGGAGGAGATTGAATAATGAAATTCGACGGTAAAGTTATTAAATATCAGGATAATGTTGACACCGATGTTATCATCCCTGCCCGTTATCTGAACACGATTGATAAAAAAGAGCTTGCTTCACATTGTATGGAGGATTTGGATGCTTCCTTCAGCGAGCGAGTTAAAACACATAAAATTATTGTTGCAGGCAACAACTTCGGCTGCGGCTCATCTCGTGAGCACGCACCGCTTGCAATCAAGGAGAGCGGCGTACAGCTCGTCATCGCAAAGAGCTTTGCCCGTATCTTCTACCGCAACGCAATCAACATCGGTCTTGCGATTTTTGAATGTCCCGAAGCTGCCGAGGCGATTGCCGACGGTGACGAAATCACTGCCGATGCGGATAAAGGCATCATCACCGACCTGACAACAGGTCAGCAGTTTTCAACAAAGCCGTTCCCCGAATTTATCGGCAAAATCATTGCCGACGGAGGCTTGATTGAATCGATTAAAAAAGGAAGTGTAAAATAATGGTTATGAATATTGCTCTGCTCAAGGGCGACGGAATCGGTCCTGAAATTGTCGATTCGGCTGTTGAGGTTCTCAAAAAAATCGGCGAAAAATATAATCACACCTTTAATTTTACGCCTTACCTTATCGGCGGCTGTGCGATTGACGCAACAGGCGCTCCCTTGCCCGAAGAAACTGTCAAGGGCTGCCTTGCCGCAGACAGCGTTCTGCTCGGTGCGGTTGGCGGTCCGAAGTGGGATTCTCTTCCCGGTGAGCTTCGCCCCGAAAAAGCGCTTTTGGGCATCAGAGCCGCAATGGAGCTTTACACCAATCTTCGCCCTGCAAAGCTTTACCCTGCTTTGAAGGATGATTGCCCCTTGCGCCCCGATATTGTCGCAAACGGCTTCGATATTTTGATTGTCCGTGAGCTGACAGGCGGCATCTATTTCGGCGACAGAGGCTATCGTCAGGGCAAATACGGCGAGGAGGCTTATGACACCGAGTGCTACAGCCGTACCGAAATCGAGCGTATTGCAAGAGCGGCTTTCGAGGCTGCACAGCTTCGCCGCAAGAATGTTATCAGCATCGATAAGGCAAATGTGCTTGAAAGCAGCCGTCTGTGGCGCAAAACCGTTCACGAGGTTGCCGCTGATTATCCCGATGTAACCTGCACGGATATGCTTGTTGACAATGCCGCAATGCAGCTTGTCAAAAACCCCTCGCAGTTCGATGTTATCGTAACTTCAAATATGTTCGGCGATATTCTCTCCGATGAGGCTTCGCAGATTACAGGCTCAATCGGTATGCTCGCTTCCGCTTCACTCGGCGCAACGAAGCGTGGACTTTATGAGCCGATTCATGGCTCTGCACCCGATATTGCAGGTCAGAACAAGGCTAACCCGATTGCAACTGTTCTTTCCGCCGCAATGATGCTCCGCTATGCATTCGGTCTTGAGACTGAGGCGCTGGATATTGAGCGTGCTGTCGATGAGGTGCTTGCCGATGGCATCCGCACCGCTGACATTGCACACGAAAAGGATGCAATCGGCACAAAGGAAATGACCGCCGAAATCCTTAAAAGACTTTAAAAAAGAACCCTGCCCGTAAGGGTGGGGTTTAGGACTTTTGATAAAAAGAAGGACTGATTTAATGGAACAGTCAATAGCGGCATTGTTGCCGAGCGTTGTGCTTTTCCGCAACGTGGCAGGCGGAGAAGTGCTGAGCAAGCTTGAAAAATACCTTGTTTGCGATGGCACGCTTGCCGAAAAAACCGAAAAATATTGCGATTTTGTTTCTGCTCTTTACGAAAAGGGCTGCGACCTCGGCAACTATATTGAAGATGCTCTGCGTTGCGATGATAATGTTTATGTTCGCCGTTTCTCAAAGGGCGAAGCGATCCCTGCGGTTATGCAGGAATGTTTTGAGCGTGAGATGTCAATTTTTTCTTCTCTGACCGAATTGACTCCCGAACAAATCAAAGAAATCGGCGGCGTGAGCCTGAGCCTGCCTGCCTTTGAGAACACAGCCAAGGATTTCAACGCCGTTATGCCCGTTGTTCTTGCCAATGCGCACAAGCTCGGCTATGGCGTTTATGCCCGTTACGGTATGTTCCGTGTCGGCGCAGGGAATCAGCTTGTTCCCGTTCTTTCACCCGATACGATCACTCTTTCGAGCCTTGTCGGCTACGAGGGCGAGCGCAAAAAGGTGCTTGATAACACAAAGGCGCTCATCGAGGGCAAGCCTGCGGCAAACGTTTTGCTTTGCGGTGATGCAGGCACGGGCAAATCCTCAACGGTTAAGGCTGTTGCAAACGAATTGAGGAGCGAGGGAATCAGGCTGATTGAAATCAGAAAAGATCAGCTCAACCTCTTGCCTGAGATTATGGGCGAAATTGCTCACAATCCGCTTAAATTCATCATTTTCGTGGATGATTTATCTTTCTCAACCGATGATGACGGCTTTGCCGCACTGAAAGCAGTGCTTGAGGGCAGTGCCGCCGCCAAAACACCGAATGCGGTTATTTACGCAACGAGCAACCGCCGCCACATGGTTAAGGAAACCTTCTCCTCCCGTGACGGTGACGAGATTCACAGGCGTGACAGCATCGAGGAGCTTACCTCGCTTTCCGCAAGATTCGGTCTTTCGGTTCTGTTCTCAAAGCCGAATAAGGATTTGTACCTTAAAATCGTTCATTCCTTGGCGGCTGAAAAGGGCGTTACCCTTGAAGCTGACGAGTTGAATATCCGTGCGGAGGCGTTTGCGCTGAACAAGGGCGGCAGATCCGCAAGAACCGCAGGACAGTTTGTTGACAGCCTGCTTACATTGGAGTGATTATTTATGTTAACGTTAGACAAAGTTTACCACGCAGGATATGTGCTTAAAAGCGTAATTCGCAAAACCGATGTTATCAAAGCACCGAAAATCAACCCCGAAGCCGATGTTTACCTTAAAACGGAGAACCTGCAAATCACAGGCTCGTTCAAGGTCAGAGGCGCTTATTACAAAATCTCACAGCTCAGCGAGGAGGAAAAGGCAAAGGGTGTTATCGCTTGCTCGGCAGGCAACCACGCCCAAGGCGTTGCCCTTGCCGCACAGAAAGCAGGCATAAAATCAGTTATCTGCCTGCCGGATGGTGCTCCTATCTCCAAGGTTGAGGCAACAAAGAGCTACGGCGCAGAGGTTTGCCTTGTTGAGGGCGTTTATGACGATGCTTATAACAAAGCTCTCAGCCTGCGTGATGAAAAGGGCTACACCTTTGTTCACCCGTTCAACGATGAGTGCGTTATTGCAGGTCAAGGCACGATTGGTCTTGAGCTGTTCGATCAGCTCCCTGATTTGGATGCCGTTGTTGTTCCGATTGGCGGCGGCGGTTTGATTGCAGGCGTTGCTTTCACGATCAAGACTCTCAACCCGAACATCAAGGTTTACGGCGTTCAGGCGAGCGGCGCTCCGAGCATGGCAAAATCCGTTGCAGACGGCGAAATTACACGCCTTGATTCCGTTTCGACAATCGCCGATGGCATTGCGGTTAAAGAGCCTGGCGATTTGACGTACGAGCTTGTTAAAAAATATGTTGATGAAATCGTAACGGTCAGCGACGATGAAATTTCCGCCGCAATTCTTGCGCTCATCGAACAGCAAAAGCTGATTTCCGAGGGTGCAGGCGCAGTTTCCGCCGCCGCAGTAATGTTCAACAAGGTTCCCGTCAAGGGCAAAAAGGTTGCCTGCCTCATTTCGGGCGGTAACATTGATGTTACGATTCTTTCCCGTGTCATTAAGCGTGGCTTGATTATGTCGGGCAGAAGCGGTCAGCTCCTCATCGAGCTTGTCGATAAGCCCGGTCAGCTTATGAATGTTTCAAGAATTATTGCCGAAAAGGGCGGTAACGTTATCTCAATTCACCACGAGCGTGCGAACGAGGGCAGCGATGTAATCGGCTGTTACCTGCGCATTACGCTTGAAACAAGGAACTATGAGCACATGGAAGAAATCCGTCAGGCATTAGCGGATTTCGGCTTTAAAATTCTGTAATTGAAAAGGAGAATTTAAAATGAAAGTTATTTCAACACCGAACGCACCTGCCGCAATCGGCCCTTATTCTCAGGCAATCGTAAGCGGCAATATGCTTTTCACCTCAGGTCAAATCGCAATCAACCCTGCAACAGGTGAGGTTGTTGAGGGCGGCATCAAGGAACAGACCGAGCAGATTATGAAAAACCTCTCTGAGGTTTTAAAGGCTGCAGGAGCAACCTTTGATAACGCAGTCAAAACAACCTGCTTCCTTGCTGAAATCGCTGATTTCGCCGAATTTAACGCTGTTTACGGCGAATATTTCACCTCGAAGCCCGCAAGAAGCTGTGTTGCTGTTAAGGATTTGCCCAAGGGTGTCCTTGCTGAGGTTGAGGTCATTGCCGAATTAGGCTGAAAAGAATAAACAATGCAAAATGCCTCCGCAAAAACGGAGGCATTTTTTGTGCGCAAAAGCAAGTGAAAACAGTTATAATGAAAATAATCATAAATCGGCTTCGATTTGCCAAAAATTTTCAATGGTATTTTTGAAATGAATACACAAAATATGTTTGCAAGGGAATGAAAAAGCTTTTGTTCGGGCGACGGGCTCGGCAAAAAATCTTTTTTGTTATTCTTGCAAGTCAAACGAAAGGAGTGTATTCACTTATGGCAAAGAGCAATTCAAAGGCAATGGTTTCCGAGGCTCGTGAGGCTCTTGACAAGTTCAAGATGGAAGCTGCAAGCGAGGTTGGCGTAAACCTCAAGCAGGGCTACAACGGTGACCTTACCTCTAAGGAAGCCGGTTCTGTCGGCGGTCAGATGGTTAAGAAAATGATCGAATCTTACGAAAAGAATATGAAATAACCTTGACCGATAAAGCGTTCCTGACGCAAAGCGACCTGCGAGGTACACTTCACAGCGGAGTGTGCCTCGGTTTTTTATTTTTTGGCGAAAAAAACCGCCCGAAAGGGAAGCCTTCCGAGCGGAATAGTTATATTTTGAGCGGTGATTATTCGCCCTTCATCTCAAGGAGCTTAACCTTGCCGTCATAAGAAGCCTGACTGACCTTGATTGAATCAGTGATTGCGGCAACGATGTCATCCTCTGTTGCGCCGAGCTCTTCAGCGTATTTTCTGTCGATAAAGAGGTCGATATCCATAATGTCTGCAAGACCGTCAACATCAATACCGCTTTCGATGCCCTTTGCGGCGTACTGCTTTTTAACACCGCCAAGACCCATACGCATCATCCACGGAGGAATGCTGATGATTTTGCGGTTGTTGCCCATGCCACGAGCGGCATAAACAATTTTGAGGAATTCCTTCCAAGTTTGGTTGTACATTGAAATCGGCCATGCCTTTGCGCCCTTGGATTTTTCGGCAGCGCCGACGATAACCTGACCAACCTGACGAACTGTGAGCATTGCTGTGCCGCCTGCGGGGTACATTGTGCG
>CAYQRS010000088.1:0-7519 GCA_964419825.1 uncultured Eubacteriales bacterium | reverse complement strand
TTTTACAAGCCCTTGAGAAAATTTTAATATAAAAATCAGCGCCGAAAAAAATTCAGCGCTGAAAATTTAGTTTGATTTAACGTTTTTAATTATGTCTGCAATTATTGTTTTGATTGAATAATTGTTTTCACGGTCATTTGTGATTTTTCTGACTGCGTACATAACCGAGGAATGGTCTGTAAGGCCAAAAACCTCAGCAACCTTTTTGTTTGTCAACGGAGTCAGCTCACGGATAATGTACATTGCAACATGGCGTGGATATGTGAATTTTGCATCGTGCTTTTTGCTCTTGATGTCGCTGACCTGAACGCCGTAGGTGCGAGCGACCTCATCGATAATTTTGTCGATAAGCACGGGAGTCGGATCACCCTCGCTGAAAATATCACGGATTGCCATTTGTGCCGTTGCCATATTGGGCTCAGCGCCGTGAAGCTGAATTTGTGCTTTCATATTTTTGATTGTGCCCTCAAGCTGACGGATGTTGCTCTTGATTTTTTCAGCAATGAAAAGCGCAACCGAATCGGGTAAATCGATATTGAGCGATTTTGCCTTGCTTTTTACGATTGCAACTCTTGTTTCAAAATCGGGCGGCTGAATATCCGCAATAAGTCCGCTTTCAAAGCGGTTACGCAGGCGTTCCTCAAGCGTTGCCATCTCCTTAGGAGGACGGTCTGAGGTGAGAACGATTTGGCTTTTTGCTTTAACAAGAGTGTCAAAGGTGTGGAAAAATTCAAGCTCTGTTGAAGTTTTTCCTGCAATAAACTGTACGTCGTCAACCAACAAAACATCCGCATTACGGTATTTGTTATGGAAAACGGAGGTATCACGCTTATTCTGCAAATAATCAATAAGCTCGTTCATAAAATCCTCACTGCGGACATAAATAATGTGAGCATCGGGATTATTTTTTAAGATTTCGCAGCAGATTGCGTTGAGCAAATGAGTTTTGCCCAAGCCTGAATTGCCGTGAATGAACAAGGGGTTATATGTGTTGCCGGGGTCGGATGCAACCGCAAGCGAAGCGGCATGGGCGAATTTGTTGGAATCGCCGACGATGAAGTTGCTGAAAGTATGCTCAGTGCTTTCGCCAACCTTAAATTCCTTGTGTTCATCGGCTTTTTTGGGCTTTTCGGGAGTTGGAACAATGCTGACATTGACCTTGAAGCCCATAATTTTTTCAAAACATTCCTCAATGAGGGGCAAAAATTTCTCATTGAGAATTTTGCAGCGGAACGGATCATCGATAAGCTGAACAGTTTCACCATCGAAGGTGTCGAGCTTAAGCTCAGGAAACCAAACAGCGTAAACCGTTTCGGAAGTATTTTTTTTGATTTCAGCCTTAACGCTTTCCCAAAGTTCGTAAACTAAATCCATATTTTTCTCACATTCTCTGTATTTCAAACAGTTACTAAAGCTTCTGTATCCTTGATTTAAGTAGTAATCGTCGAACGGACGGTTATTTTTGCCGATAATAAAGCCCGCTTTCGGCGAGCTTTTGTAGTATAACATATTTTTTACCTCATTTCAACTTTTAAAAATTAGGGAAGTTTTCAACAATATCTTGCTTGAATGTGGAAAACTCCCCCCACACATAGTGCTTACAAGGCGTTTTTTATAGCTAATTAGCTTAAAAAACGGCAAAAAATGTTGTAAAAAAATTGTTAAAAGTTATTTTGGCAATTTTTGGTTGTTTTTTACAAAGAATAGTTTAAAGCGAAAAAGCATTTTCCAAAAAAGAAAAATCACACGCAGGAAAAATAAAAAAACTGCCCTCGGAAAAACCGAGAGCAGTGAAAAATTAAAATTTTATCAGTCGCTTGTGTAGGGCAGAAGAGCAACATAGCGAGCACGCTTAATAGCAGTTGTAAGCTCTCTCTGATGCTTTGCGCAAGTGCCGGTTACACGGCGGGGGAGAATCTTTGATCTCTCCGATGTGAAACGGCGAAGCTTGTTAACATCCTTGTAGTCGATGTAATCAACTTTATCAACACAGAAAGTGCAGACTTTTCTGCGACCTTTTCTGTTGGGACGTCTGTCATTCTTTTCGTATGCCATGATGAAATATTCCTCCTTATAGATTTTGCCGGTGGTAATCAGAAGGGCAGAGAATCATCGTCATCTTCGATTGATTCAAAATCGCCCATACCGCCGGTTGCATAGCTTGCGGCAGGAGCCGAAGCTACAGGACGGGCAGCCTCAAAAGTGTTGGCAGCCGAATTGCCGCTTTCTGCTTTAGAACCGCAGAAACTGACGTTATCTGCGACAACTTCTACAGCAGTACGCTTGTTACCTTGCTTATCCTCGTAGTTGCGGGTTTGGATTGAGCCTTGAACGGCAATCATTGAACCCTTGCGGAAATAACGGGTGACGAAGTCAGCCGTCTGACGCCATGCAACAACGTTGATAAAATCAGCCTGACGCTCTTCGCCCTGACGGACAAAGTTGCGGTCAACAGCGATGCAGAACGAGGTAACGGAAATACCGGAAGTGGTTGTACGGAGTTCGGGATCTGCAACAAGGCGACCCATTAAAACTGCACAGTTAAGCATTGCAATTTCCTCCTTACTTGCGGATGATCATTGAGCGAAGAACGCCGTCTGTAATCTTCAGAACACGGTCAAGCTCTGACTGGAATTCGGGAGCGCTCTGGTAGTTGATAACAACATAGAGAGCTTCTGTTTCGTCGTTGATCGGGTATTCGAGCTTGCGCTTACCCCAAACATCAACGCCGTCAACAGTGCCGTTATTCTCGATCATTGTTTTGAACTTCTCGGTGAGAGCGTTAGCAGCTTCCTCGCCTTTTGCAAGTGAGAAAACCATCATGATCTCGTAATTGTAGTTTGCTGACATTGTTTGCACCTCCTTATGGACTTTGGCCTCATCCTCTTTGATTAAATGAGGCAAGGATTGCCACGGTTCACACCATAGCAATATAGGATTATAACAGAACCGAAAAATTTTGTCAAGCATTTTTCTTGTCAAAAATCAAGGGTGAGCGGAAAATTCTCACCGTTTTCGGAAGCGGTATTTATGCAGTTTGTTGTAAATCGGCTTTGGCACAAGCGCAACAGCAATCGGTCGAAAAGCGTAGATGCGGCAATAAAGCGGCAAACCAAGCTGTTTGTAGCCGTTGAAGCGAACCGAGGCTTCGTTGAGTGCGAATTTGAACTTACGCCTTTTGGCGGCAGCTGCATCGTCACGCTGCTTATAAAGCGGCTCATCAAGATTGTATCCGCAAAAGCCTGCTTCATATAAATCAAACCAAAGCTTATAATCCTCCACACGCTCGGCGTGCTTATCAGTTGAATAACCGCCGATTGCCTGCAAAGCCTCCCTCCTAATCATACAGGGGGCGTGCCAAAACGGAGTTCTCTTGACAAAATCGCAGGCTTGAGGGGCGTTTGTAACCTTATCGTTTGTTCCCCATTCCCCTTTTTCATCAAAGCGAATCATTGCACTGCTGACAATTTGGTACTGCGGATTTTGAAGCAGAAATTCAATTTCCTTTTCAAATCTTTGTGGCAATGAAATATCATCGGCATCCATTCTCGCAATGAAGCTGCCGCTCGCCCTTGCCAAGCAGTTGTTGAGCGAACGTGCCAAGCCTTGATTACTGCCGTTACGGATGAGGATAATGCGGCTTTCATTTTCCGCAATTTTTTTTGCAACGCTGTAGGTTTCGTCAGTTGAACCGTCATCACAGATGATAAGCTCCCAATCGGGGTATGTTTGGCAGATTATCGAATTGACCGCTTCTTCAAGAGTTTCGGCGCAGTTATAAGCGCCTATCAGCACGGAAATTTTCTTGTTCATCTGCACCGCCTCCTCAAAAAAAGATGTTTTTAAGAAAAAAGGACGGAATGAGCCGTCCTTAAAAAATTATTTATTTTCGCTTTCTGCCTTTGCTTCGGGTGTGTCACGGTAATAATAGGTTTTGGTCGGTCTGTGCGGAGTGTTATCCCAAAGCTCCTGAGCAACGGGTGCCCATTCTGCGGCAAACTTGCGGCATTTTGAGCAAAGCTCCTCTGCGGATTCACGGTCAACAAGGTCGGTTGATTTTGCGCCTGTTTCCTTAATGATTTTGCAGAGCATATCGGGGTTTTCAAGCATCGGGCAGGGACGCAAATGGTTATCGTTGAAGGGCTGATTTTTGTAATAAGCCATAAACAACGGATTTTGCAAAGCCTCCAGCAGGGTGTGGGTGCGAATGTTTGAATCGGAAAAATGGATGAAAACGCAAGGCTCAATATCGCCTGCGGAATTGATATGGAAATAGTTTCTGCCGCCTGCGATACAGCCGCCGACATATTCGCCATCGTCCTGAAAATCCATGAAGAACATTGATTTGCCGTTCTTGCCGTTACGCATACGCTTAACCCAGCTATACATAAACTTACGCTGCTCGGGGTTCGGAATAAGCTCAGGCATCGCACCCTTGCCAAGGGGCATATAGTTGAAGTAAAGACCGAACATAACGCCTGCATCAATCATTTTGTCGATGAATTCATCGCTTGTGACGGTGGGGATGTTCTTGCTTGTGTAACAAACGGAGATACCGAAGAGCAAGCCGTTCTTTTTGAGCAGCTCCATGGCTTCAATCGTTGTTTGGTAAGAGCCTTCACCACGGCGGAAATCGTTGTTTTCCTCATCGCCCTCAATGCTGACGGCAAGAGCAAGGTTGCCGACACGCTTCATATCGTCGCAGAATTGCTGATCAACAAGAGTTGCATTGGTGTAAGCCAAAAATGCACACTGAGGGAACTCCTCACAAAGGCGAAGAATCTCTTTTTTGCAAATGAGCGGTTCGCCGCCCGTGAACATATAAAGGTGAGTGCCAAGCTCTCTGCCCTGCTCAACAACGTTCTTCATTTCGTCATAAGTGAGGCGGAGATTGTGACCGTATTCAGCCGACCAACAGCCCTTGCATTGCTTGTTGCAGGCACTTGTCGGGTCGATAAGTGTAACAAAAGGAATGTTGCACTTATATTTTTCACGGTTCTCACGCACGGTTTTTGTGCCGTTGGCAACGCCGAGACCGAGCGCAAGAGTCATATTTTTGAAAACGTTGGAATCCAAATCGTTTATCGCACGCATTGCGAGCTTGCGGTAGATGTTATCGGGATCGGCAGCACCCTCACGGATTTTGTCGAAATTCTTTGCAGGGAAAACCTTACCAGCAAAGCTTTGAACAGCATCAACGATTTTGATGAAATTCTTTTCCGGATCTTTTTTTATGAATTTGAGTGTTTTTTCGAGGGCAACCGTTGCGGCTGCACGCTGAGTTTTTTCTTTTAAAGTAAGCATAAGCAAAACCTCTGTAACTCTACAATAATAAAAAATTATATCACAGAACAGTTAAAATGTCCATAATAATTAAAATTTTGCCCATATAAATCGTTGGTTATGCACTTTTTCCACACGGTTATTCACATTTTCACCAAAAAAAGAAAAATTTATTGTGACAAATAAATAAAAGAGCCGCAAAAATTAAATTTTCACGGCTCAAACGGTTATGAAATTTTAAATTCTTGCAACGCCTGATTTGCGTGCTGCTTCGGCAACTGCCTTTGCAACTGCATCCTTAACTCTGGGGTCAAATGCCTTTGGCAAAATATATTCTGCGGAAAGCTCATCATCACCGATAAGCTCGGCAAGAGCATTTGCGGCGGCAATTTTCATTTCTTCATTGATGTCGCTTGCTCTGCAATCCAAAGCACCACGGAAAATGCCTGGGAAAGCCAGCACGTTGTTAACCTGATTGGGGTAATCGCTTCTGCCTGTGCAAACAACTGCTGCGCCTGCGGCAAGAGCCTCATCGGGCATAATTTCGGGCGTGGGGTTTGCCATAGCCATAACAACGGGGTTCTCTGCCATTGATTTGATCATATCCTGCGTTAAGCACTTCGGTGCTGAAACGCCGATGAAAACATCTGCGCCCTTAACAGCGTCGGCAAGAGTGCCACGGATATGGTCTTTGTTTGTGATTGCAGCCATCTCTGCGTGAGCAGGTGAAAGTTCATCACCCTCGCAGAGGATGCCGAATTTGTCGCACATAATGATGTTTTTAACGCCCATCTTGCCAACAAGCTTTGCGATTGCAATGCCTGCTGAGCCTGCGCCGTTGAAAACAACCGTGCAATCCTTAATATCCTTTTTAACAACCTTGAGTGCATTTATCAGTGCGGCGGAGCAAACGATTGCTGTGCCGTGCTGGTCATCGTGGAAAACGGGAATATCACAGCGCTCTTTGAGCTTTGCTTCAATTTCAAAGCAACGGGGTGCGGCAATATCTTCAAGGTTGATGCCGCCGAAGCTGCCTGCAAGCAGAGCAACCGTGTTGACGATTTCATCAACATCCTTTGAACGGATGCAAAGCGGAATTGCATCAACATCGCCGAATTCCTTGAACAGAACGCATTTGCCCTCCATAACAGGCATACCTGCCTCAGGACCGATGTCACCAAGACCGAGAACAGCCGTACCGTCGGTAATAACGGCAACAGTGTTCCAACGGCGAGTCAGCTCATAGCTTTTGTTAATATCCTTTTGGATTTCAAGGCAAGGCTGTGCAACGCCGGGAGTATAAGCGAGTGAAAGCGAATCCTTATCCTGAACCTTTGCTCTTGCGGTAACCTCAAGCTTGCCCTTCCACTCATAGTGGAGGCGCAAGGATTCTTTTGCATAATCCATTTATAATCGACCTTTCAACTTAGCAATAATTATTGATTATCCCACGGGAAAACATACTGAGTAAGACCAAGCTCCTCACGAACGGCGTTGATTTCAGCCTGTACGGATTCGTTGATCGGAACGCCGCTGTCCTTGCGCTGCATCCAAATCTCGTATTCTTTTTCACCTGCGGTGTAAATGCGTGTTTCACCGGGAGCTTTCTTTGAAGCACGGATGCTACGGATGATGTCGCCTGCCTTTTTGCGTGCAAGCTCCTCACCGAGGAAGTGGTTTGTATCGATTGCAATGAACCAATGACCGAGGTGATAGGGGCGAATGTTGCCGTTTTCATCCTTGCCGTCAAGATCCTTGCCGTAAGCACCGTCTTGAAGAATTGAGGAGAAGAATTCAACAGCCATAGCAAAGCCGTAGCCCTTGTAGCCGCCGAGAGCTTCGCCGATGCCGCCGAGAGTTGTCAAAGCGGCAGTACCGCCACGGATTTTCTTGAGAGCAACACCTGCATCGCCTTCGATAGCTTCGCCGTTGATGCCGATGATTGTACCGGGATGAACATCCTCGCCGATGCGCTCATAATATTCGACCTTACCGTTCTGGGTGATTGAGGTTGCGCAGTCGAAGTTGAAATCAAAGGCTTCATCGGTCGGAACGCCGATTGTGAACGGGTTTGTGCCGAACATACCCTCAACGCCGAGCGTTGGAGCAACGGAGGGACGGGCGTTTGTGCCTGTCATACCGATGCAGCCCTGCTTGGTTGCCATGGTTGTGTAATAGCCTGCAATGCCGTAATGGCAGCTATTGCGGACAACAACCATACCCATGCCGTATTCCT
>CAYQRS010000087.1:0-7653 GCA_964419825.1 uncultured Eubacteriales bacterium | reverse complement strand
GAAAATATCTATATTTATCAAATACTATCATTAAAAACACTTAAAAAGGAGAAAAAAATGAACTTCAGAACCGATTTGGCGCTTGAAATCAGCGAAGCGGAAGGGAAAATCAACGGCATTGAAAGCCACGAGGAAAGCTGCGGCAACACAAAAATTACAAGAATTGATATTACCACCGCCGAGGGTGAGCGGAGAATGAACAGAAAAATCGGCAAATATATCACAATCGAGCTGCAAAATTTCAGCCGCAACGACAGCTTTGGCGATGAGGAAACGGAAATTGCCGCAAGAGAGATTGCCTCGCTCCTGCCAAAGAGCGGCACGGTTTTAATTGCAGGGCTCGGCAACGAACAAATCACACCCGATGCACTCGGTCCAAAATGCGCAAACCTGATTTTTTCAACAAGGCACATTGACGATGAGCTGAAAAAATCAATAGGCTTCGCCAGCCTGCGCTCAGTTGCGAGGGTTGTTCCGGGCGTGCTCGGTCAAAACGGAATCGAAACGGGCGAAATCATCGCAAGCATTGTTAAGCAAATATCCCCCGCCGCATTGATCACGGTTGATGCTTTGGCTTCACGCAGGCTTGCAAGGCTCGGCTGTACTGTGCAAATTTGCAACACAGGCATTACACCAGGTTCGGGTGTCGGCAATGCACGCAAGGAAATCAGCGAGCGCACAATGGGCATACCTGTTATTGCAATCGGCGTGCCAACGGTTGTTGACGCTTCAACGCTTGCAAGGGATTTGACAGGAGAAAAGCCCAAGGGTGAAATGCAGGGCTACGGTGACAAAATGATGGTCACTTCAAGGGAAATCGATGCAGTTATCGACCGAGCCTCAAGATTCGTCGCTTTTGCAATTAACAAGGCGCTTCAGCCCGACATTGAGCTGAGCGAGCTATATGCGCTGATGGCATAATCAGAAAAACCGCCGCATAAAATGGAATGATAAAATTTGCGGAGGATTTTTTATGAACAACCGATTATTTGACACGGTAACGGTGTTTATCGCAGTTATTCTTTTGGTTTCAACGGTAAGCCTGAGCAGGGCAAGCATTCCGAACGCAATCAACATCGCACACAGTTTTGGCTCAAAAAGCGTGAAAATCGCCGCAGAACAGTTTTTGGCAGGTAATTCAGCAAGCAAACCACCAGCGGAGCAAAGCGCCGAAAACGCCGTTTTTGTGAGCAATACGCTCACTGATTTATCAAGCACGCCCTCGGACATTGCCAAGCTCATTGCCGCCGCAGAAAAGAAAGCGAAGAATGAAAAAATAATCGGCAAAATCACCGAGAAAAAATATTCAGCAGGCAAAACAGAGGCGATAATCGACAACATTGCAATCCGAAACACGACCACGACTCAGCAAAACATCAACCTGCTCAAATATTATAACGAGGATGCGGAAATCAAAATCAAAGAAAAATCCGAGCCGACCGTTTTGATTTTCCACACTCACACCACGGAATGTTATGAAATGCTCGACCGCAACGAATACGCCGAGGATTATTTGACACGCACCGCTCAAGCAGACCGCAACATGGTCAGGGTCGGCAAGGAAATCAAGGCGGAGCTTGAAAAAGCGGGCTACGCCGTTCTGCACGACACAACCATACACGATGAAAAATACACAGGGGCATACGCCCATTCAAGAGAAAGCGTTGAAAAATATCTTAAAGAAAACCCAACTATTCAAGTTGTGCTTGATATTCACCGTGATGCGATTGAGCTTGACAGCGGAGAAAGAATCAAGCCGACTGCGGAAATTATGGGCAAAAAGGCCGCTCAGCTTATGATTATCACAGGCTGTGAGGAGGGCAAAATCAAGCAGTTCAAAACTTGGGAGAAAAACCTCACCTTTGCAATGAAGCTACAAAGCGTTTGCGAAAAGAACTTCAGCGGTTTAATGCGCCCGATATTCTTTTGCCAGCGCAAATACAATATGGATTTATGCCCGAACAACCTTTTAATTGAGGTCGGCAGCGATTCCAACACGCTTGATGAAGCCGCCTATTCGGGCAGACTGCTCGGCTATTCGCTTGCAAAGCTGCTCGATAATTACACGGAAAAGGATGAAAAATGAAAGAACTGATTAAAAAGCATTTTTTGATTACGCTTGTAAGTGCAATCATCACGCTCTGCGCCGCAGGGATAATCTACACCGATGAGCAATGCGAAAAGACAATCACGGGAACGGATTACAAAAAAACACAGCTCAGCGCCGAAAAAATCGGTACTGAGCTGAAAAGTGCAGCGAGCATTATTTCTTCTTATCTTCTCTTTCGTGAATAACGAAACGAGTCGGAGTACCCTCCAAGCCGAAAACCTCACGAATTTGGTTATCGATATAACGCTGATAACTGTAATGGAACAAATCCTTACGGTTAACAAAGCAAACAAAGGTTGGCGGACGGGTGGAAGCCTGAGTCATATAGTAAATCTTAAGCCTCCTGCCTTTATCGGTCGGGGGCTGAACTCTTGCTGTTGCATCAGCCAAAACAGCATTGAGCTTGCCCGTTGAAATGCGCATTGCGTTCTGGGCATCAACAAAATTGATAAGCTCAAAAAGTCTGTCAATACGCTGACCTGTTTTTGCAGAGATAAAGATAATCGGCGCATAGGGCATAAACGAAAAATCGTTCATCAGCTTTTTGCGGTATGCGTCCATCGTCTTGCCGTCTTTTTCGACAATATCCCATTTGTTAACGGCAATAATGCAAGCCTTGCCCATTTCGTGAGCAATACCTGCAACCTTTGAATCCTGCTCGGTGAAGCCCTCCTTTGCGTCAATCATAATAACGCAAACGGTTGCCCTTTCAACAGCCATTTTGGCACGCAGAACCGAATATTTTTCAATCTGGTCATCAACCTTGCTTTTACGGCGCAGACCTGCTGTATCGATAAGCACATATTTGCCGTGCTTATTTTCGATGAGTGTGTCGGTTGCATCACGGGTTGTGCCTGCAATATCGGAAACGATTGCACGCTCCTCGCCCGAAACGCTGTTGACGAGTGAGGATTTGCCGACATTCGGCTTGCCGATGATAGCAACCTTAATGGTATCGTCATCGGTTTCCTCCTCTTGCTCCTGCGGAACATATTCAAGCACGGCATCGAGCAAATCGCCTGTGCCGTGACCGTGAACGGAAGAAACGGCAATCGGGTCGCCGAGTCCGAGGTTATAAAACTCATAAAACTCAAGCGGCGGTTCACCGACAGAGTCGCACTTATTAACGCAAAGAACAACAGGCTTACTGCTCTTTTGGAGCATTGCGGCAACCTCCTGATCAGCGGCAACAACGCCCGTGCGAACATCGCAGACAAGCACGATTACATCAGCGCTGTCGATGGCGAGCTGTGCCTGACGGCGCATTTGAGAAAGAATAATATCATCTGAATAAGGCTCGATACCACCTGTATCAACAAGGAGCATCGTTCTGCCAACCCATTCACATTCGCCGTAAATACGGTCACGGGTTACGCCGGGAGAATCATCAACGATTGAAAGGCGCTTTCCGCAAAGCTTATTGAAAAGTGTCGATTTGCCGACATTCGGGCGGCCTACAACCGCAACAATCGGTTTTGCCATAAGTTCTCACTTCCTATTCTTTATGACCGAGCAGGGCTTCGAGCAATTCAAAGCCGTCGGCTTTAGTTGGTGTTACTTTTATTTTAAGCTTTTGAGCCAAAGTGTCAAGAGTCATATCATCCAAAAATACGGCTTCACCACTGCGCAATGAGCAAGCAGGAATCAAAAGCTCCTCGCCCAAATCCAGTTCATTGAGCTGAGCGAACAAATCCTGACCCGTGAGCAGACCTGCAACCGTGACACTTGTGCCGAAAAACTGATTTTCTATTTTATAGACATTCACTTTAAGGTTTGGAAATTTTTCTTCCGCCTTGCGGCAAAGCCCATCAATCAGCTCATAAGCCGCTTCACCTGTTGCAACGCTTATCTTGCGCTGATTTTGCAGAGAATAATCATCCTGCTCAAGTGCGGAATTAAATTCATCGCTCAGCAAACGCCACATACCGACACCGTTATCGAGCTGAGGGAATGAGCCGTAATAATCGGAATCGGGCATTTCCCTCTTTGCCATAAGGAAAAATTCATCGGCTACATAAGCGATTGCTTCACCTTTAAAATGCTTAAAATGGATATTGAAATCATCAACCGTATCGATTACCGCCGCCGCAGAAGCTTCATTGTAAGGCTTCAATTCGGTCAAGCCCTCACGGTGCTTCGTTAAGCCAACGGGCACGCAGGCAATGCTTTGAACTGCGGGATAAAGCTTGCCAAGCTCAGTTAAGCTGTATTCAAGCTCCTTGCCGTCGTTAATTTCGGGACAAAGCACAAGCTGAGTGTTGAGCTTAATGCCTGCCTCCGCCAAGCGGTTAAGATAGCGCAAGGATGTGCCTGAATTCGGGTTTTTCATCATCTGAACACGCAATTCAGGGTTCATCGTGTGAACCGAAACGTTAACAGGGCTGATGTGCATTTCGATGATGCGGTCAATATCTCTGTCGGTCAAATTAGTCATCGTGATATAATTGCCGAACAAAAATGAAAGGCGTGAATCATCGTCTTTGAAGTAAAGGCTTTCCCTCATGCCCTTCGGCATTTGGTCAATGAAGCAAAAAATACATTTGTTTTTGCAGGAATGATGCTTATCCATAAGATAAGTTTCAAAGCCTAAGCCCAAATCCTCATATTCATCCTTAATGATTTTGGTCTTTTTAACCTTGCCTTTTGCGTTTTTGTATTCAATTTTCAATTTGCACGCACTGGTATAAAAGCGGTAATCAAGCACATCGTTGATTGGGTTGCCGTTAACGGAAATCAGCTCATCCCCTGCCGAAAGCTTTTTGGCACAGAGTGAATCACTTTCAACATTTTTAATTTTTACCGACATTGTTTCACCTGCTTTACGAAAAGAAAATCTTACGGACAAAAAGCAAAAGGCAGGGAAGCCAAACAGCCTCTCTGCCTTAAAGCTTAAGCCTCTGTATCAATTACCTGTCTGCCATTGTAATAGCCACAGTTGGGACACAGTCTGTGCGGTCTTTTGTATTCGCCGCACTTGGGGCACTTGATAAGTTCAGGTGCGTCAAGCTTCCAAACGTTGCTGCGTCTTTTGTCTCTTCTGGCTTTTGAGACTCTTCTCTTTGGAACTGCCATTTCAGAACCTCCTTGCTGGTGTGTAACTTCTACTCATCAGAATTATCTAAAAGCTGCCTCAATACCGCAAGACGAGGGTCAAGCGGAGCAGAACAGCTACATGAGTCGTGATTAAGGTTTTTGCCGCAATATTGGCAAACGCCCTTGCAATCTTCCTTGCAGAGATGCCTTGTCGGCAAATCAAGCAAAATATCCTCGGTTATGAGTTCATCGAGATTGAAGCGGAAATCGTCAATCAAAATAAGCTCATCGTTATCCTCGTTGTTGAGCGAGGTGACTAAGCAATGCTCAACAGGAATTGAAAGATCGACTGCGGTCGGCTGTGCGCAACGGTCGCACGGAGCGGAATAGACGAAATCAGCCGTAGCTTCAAGCTGAACTACGCCCGCTCTGTTGTAAACGCTGCCGCAAACCTTAACGGGGGCGGCAAAGGGGTAAACCGTATTTATCTCCATTGAGGATAAATCAAGCTCGTAATCGAAGCTGAGTTTTTCGCCGACATTATTAAAAATTGGCTCAAGCTCAAGAAACATAAGCGATTACTCCCATAAAAAGCGGTATAACACATTGCAACAATACAACACGCAGAAAACATTATACTTGTTTTACTGCGTGTTGTCAAGAATAATTTTGAATTTTGTGAACGAAATTTTAAGGATTAAAGAACGGTTGCAAACTCGAATACTCGAGCGGGAATTTCCTCTTTATCAGCCGAAATTGTGAAGGTAACATCCTTCTCGGTGATTTTGGTAAGCTCATTAACCTTTGCGAGGAAATCTGCAAGCTCTTCGTAATCTCTGCCGCCGATGCGGAGCGTTGCGTCAACGAAAATATCGGTAATATCGTGGTCGCCTGCGCAAACGCCGCTGAGGAAGCCATAGAAAGCGTCGTAGCCGCTTACCTTGTAGTTATCCGTTGCGGAGAGTCTTGCACGGTAGTTGATGTTGTAAGTAAGGAGAGGCTCCTTTTCAATGCAGACTACGTTGCCGCTTGATTTTTCGACTGCGCTGTTTACAAGCTCGATGAGCTTCTTTGTTTTGCCTGCACCTTTGTGACCAAGAATGAGATTGACCATAATTATTTCTCCTTTATATTTATTTTGTCAGTTTAATTTTGCTTCCAGCTCCGCTTTCATATCTTCGTAGCCGGGCTTGCCCAGCAAAGCAAACATATTCTTTTTGTAGCTTTCAACACCGGGCTGATCGAACGGATTAACACCGAGGGTGTAGCCCGAAACGGCACAAGCCTTTTCAAAGAAGAAAATCAGCTCGCCGAGCGTATGCTCGTTCATTTCGGAAGCTTCAATCACGATGTTAGGCACGTTACCGTCGGTATGTGCCAAAAGAGTTCCCTCAAAAGCCTTACGGTTGACGAAGCTGACCGTTTTGCCTGCGAGGAAGTTAAGGCCGTCAACATTTTCGGGGTCTTGCTTAATGGTGACATCTGCCTTGGGTTTATCGAAATATACCACCGTTTCAAACATCAGCCTTTCGCCATCCTGAACATACTGACCGAGTGAATGAAGGTCTGTGGAATAAATCGCCGAGGAAGGATAGATGCCCTTACCGTCTTTACCCTCGCTCTCGCCGTAAAGCTGCTTGAGCCATTCGTTCATAAGGGTAAATGCAGGTTCGTAGCTGACAAACATTTCAACCTTTTTGCCGCCACGGTAGAGCAGGTTGCGGATTGCCGCATATTTGTAGCAATCGTTTTCAAGTGAAGCTTCGGCATATTTTTCTCTTGCGTCAGCCGCACCCTTCATAAGCATATCGATATCGATGCCTGCAGCCGCAATCGGGAGCAGTCCTACTGCGGTGAGAACCGAGAAGCGTCCACCAACATCATCGGGAACTACGAAGGTTTTGTAGCCCTCTTTGTCTGCAAGGCTCTTGAGTGTGCCACGGCATTTGTCGGTTGTGACATATATGCGTTCGGCAGCCTCTGCCTTGCCGTACTTTTCTTCCAAAATTTCTTTAAAAACACGGAATGCAACCGCAGGCTCGGTTGTTGTGCCGCTCTTTGAGATGACATTGATTGAAAAATCTCTGCCGTCGATGAGCTGCATAATCTCGTTGACCGAGGTTGAGCTGATCGTGTTACCTGTGAAAACGATCTGCGGCGTGTCCTTTGCAAGGAGGTTATAATTCGTGCCCTTGCAGAATTCGATTGCCGCTCTTGCGCCGAGGTATGAGCCGCCGATACCGATGACTACCAAAACCTTGGAATCACTTTTAATTTTTTCAGCCGAAGCTTTGATTGCTTCGAACTCAGCTTTATCATAATTAACGGGCAGATCGAGCCAGCCGAGGAAATCGCTGCCTGCGCCTGTGCCGTTATGAAGTGTTTGGTGTGCGGATAAAATCTCCGATTGGATGCTGTTGAGTTGTTCTGCCGAAATGCCGACATAAGAACTGTTGAGTTTAATAGACATAGACTTTGTCACCCTTTGTGACACTTGGTTGGGTTAGGAC
>CAYQRS010000086.1:0-7690 GCA_964419825.1 uncultured Eubacteriales bacterium | reverse complement strand
ATATTATATAAATTATCTATCCTTAAACTAACCTTTAGGAGGGTTTGAAGTGAATTCGCAATATTCCCACGCTAAGGATGTTTACGCAGCCCTCGGCATCGATACCGAGACTGTAATCGAACAATTAGATAAGGTTACGATTTCAATGCATTGCTGGCAGGGTGACGATGTCAGCGGCTTCGATAATGCGGAGGCGCTTTCAGGCGGAATTCAGGCAACAGGCAACTACCCGGGCAAGGCTCGCACGCCGCAGGAGCTTGCGGCGGATTTAGATAAAGCTTTTTCTCTTATCCCGGGCAAGGTCAAGCTCAACCTTCACGCAAGCTACGCCGTTTTCAACGGCGAGCCTGTCGGCAGGGATGAATTGAAGCCTGAGCATTTTGCGGAATGGGTAAAATTCGCCAAGGAGAGGAACATCGGTCTTGATTTTAACCCGACCTTTTTCTCTCACCCGATGGTCAAGGATAACCTCACGCTTTCCTCACCTGATGAAGAAGTCAGGCAATATTGGGTAAGGCACGGCATTGCCTGCTTGAAAATAGCGGAGCATTTCGCCAAGGAAACGGGCTATCCCTGCGTAATCAACTTCTGGATTCCAGACGGATACAAGGAAACCCCTGCTGACCGTTTAGGCCCGAGGGCAAGGTTCAAAAAGAGCCTTGACGAAATTTTCGCAACGCCTTATGACAAATCGCTTGTTTATCCGACGCTTGAATCAAAGGTATTCGGCATCGGGCTCGAAAGCTACACGGTCGGCTCGGCTGAATTCACACTCAGCTATTCTGCCGCTAATTCAATCACTCCGCTCATGGACAACGGTCACTATCACCCGACCGAGGTCGTTTCGGATAAAATCTCGTCGTTGCTCCTTTTCAACGAAAAAATCGCTCTACACGTTACAAGGGGTGTCCGTTGGGACAGTGACCATGTCGTTACCTTTGACGATGAGCTGAAAGAAATCGCAAAAGAGCTCGTTCGCAACGATGCCTTGGAGCGTGTTTTCATCGCACTCGATTATTTTGATGCTTCGCTCAACCGTATTGCCGCTTGGATAATCGGCGCACGCAATATGCGCAAGGCTCTGCTTTACGCTTTGCTCACTCCGCACGAATCACTCAAGCAAATGCAGGACAAGGCGGATTTCACATCTCTGCTTGTATTAAACGAAGAGCTGAAATTCTACCCCTACGCCGCAGTATGGGAGGAATATTGCCGCAGAAAAGGCATTGCCGCAAATGCGGAATGGCTTGAAGAAATCAAACAGTACGAAAAAGACGTACTCGAAAAGAGGGCTTGAATATGGCAACGGTAAAGGATTTTTACGATTTTATCAATTCGGCGATCGCACCGTTCGCCGTTCAGGAAAGCTGGGATAACAGCGGTCTGCTCCTTGGTGACGAAGCCAAGGAGGTCAAAAGGGTTGCGCTCAGTCTTGATGCAACCAGGCAAACTGTTGCGGCGGCAAAGGACTTCAGTGCTGACCTTTTCATAACGCACCATCCCGTGCTTTTTTCGCCCGTCAAAAGCATCAAGAGCGGTGACCTGCCTTACGCAATTCTGTCCGCAGGGATGAGCCAAATCAGTATGCACACCAACCTTGACACTACCGCAGGCGGTGTTAACGATGTGCTTTGCGAAAAGCTCGGCTTCACGGATTTTGCGCCGATGGAGGATTTGCCGATGGTTCGTTTGGCTCACGTTCAGCCGATGAGCGGCGAGAAATTGGCTCGGCTCACAGCGGAACGCTTAGACTGTCATCTGCGCCTTGCTGATGCGGGCAAGCCAATCACAAATGTTGCCGTCTGCGGCGGCGCTTGCTCATCGTTCATTCCAAATCTTATCGACAAGGCAGATGCCTTTATCACGGGTGACCTGAGCCACCACAGCTTCTTGGATGCTGTTCACGGCGGCTTGACCGCAATCGCCGCAGGTCACTTTGAAACCGAAGCCCCTGTTATGGCGGCGCTCAAATCAAAGCTTGAAAAACAATTCACCGAGGTTGATTACCTGCTCATAAATCAGGAAAACCCGGTAAAATATTATTGAGAGGAAAATTATAATGCTTGATATTAAACTTATCAGAGAAAACGCACAGCTTGTTAAAGACGCTATGAAAAAGCGCAACAAGGATATGGATGCACTTGTTGACGAGGTGCTTGAGCTTGACATTAAACGCCGTGAGCTTACTTCGGCAAACGAGCGTCTTAAGCAGGAGCAGAACGCCGCAAGCCGTGATATCCCCCGAATCAAAAAAGAGGGCGGCGACATAAGCGCAATTATGGCACGCATGAACGAAATCAAAGAAAAGATTAAGCAGGACGATGCCGAAATTGCAGAGCTTGAGGCAAAGCAGCAGAAAATTATGTACGAATTCCCGAACATCCCGAACCCCGAAATCCCCGTCGGCAAGGATGACGGTGACAATGTTGAAATCAGGCGTTGGGGCGAGCCTACCGCCTTTGAATTTGAGCCGAAGGCTCATTGGGATCTCGGTGCGGATTTAGATATTCTCGACCCCGAAACAGCCGCTAAGGTTACAGGCGCACGCTTCCACTTCTACAAGGGTGCAGGTGCAAGGCTTGAAAGAGCAATCATCAACTTCTTCCTTGACACTCACACCGCTCACGGCTACACAGAGGTTCTTCCCCCGTTCATGGTAAACCGTGCTTCAATGACAGGCACAGGTCAGCTCCCCAAATTTGAGGAGGATGCTTTCCACCTTGAAAGAGAGGATTATTTCCTCATTCCCACAGCCGAAGTTCCCGTTACGAATATGCACCGCAGTGACATTCTCAGCGGCGATCAGCTCCCAATCAAATACTGCGCTTATTCAGCTTGCTTCCGTGCCGAGGCGGGCAGTGCAGGCAGAGATACAAGAGGTCTTATCCGTCAGCACCAATTCAACAAGGTTGAGCTTGTTAAATTCGTTGACCCCGAAACCTCTTACGATGAGCTTGAAAGCCTCACCAACGATGCAGAGCGTGTTCTTCAGCTTCTCGGTCTGCCTCACAGAGTTGTTTGCCTCTGCTCAGGCGACATCGGCTTCTCCTCTGCCAAGACTTACGACATTGAGGTTTGGATGCCTTCATACAACCGCTATGTTGAGATTTCCTCCTGCTCCAACTTTGAGGATTTCCAAGCACGCCGTGCTCAAATCCGCTTCAAGAAAACCCCGAAGGATAAGGCACAGCTTGTTCACACCCTTAACGGAAGCGGTGTTGCAATCGGCAGAACAGTTGCCGCAATACTCGAAAACTATCAGAATGAAGACGGTTCGATTCGTGTTCCCGAAGCCCTTGTTAAATATATGGGCACGGATATTATTAAATAAGAGGAATAAACAATGCTTAAAAACAACTGTGTAATTTTGTTCCAAGGCGACAGCATCACCGATGTCGGTCGCACAGAGGGCATGAACGGCGATATGGGTTGGGGCTATCCGAGCTTTGTCAAAGAAATCGTCGATACCGCCTTCGCTGACAAAAACATCACCGTAATCAACCGTGGTATATGCGGCAACCGCTGCAAAGACCTTGTTGCCCGTTGGGATGAGGATTGTATTCTCCTTAAGCCCGATATAATTTCCATCCTCATCGGCGTAAACGACACTTGGCGTGCGTTCGATGAAAACGATCCGACTTCAAAAGAATATTTTGAAGAAAGCTACCGTAACATTATAGAAAGGGCAAAGGCTCAGACCGATGCCGAAATCATCCTCTTCAACCCCTACATCATCAAGGGCTGTATCGGCAAGCATACCGCAATGCGCAAGGATCTTGCCGAAAAGCAGGAAGTCGTCAAAAGGCTTGCCGCAGAATACGGCTTGAAGCTGATTGATTTGGATAAGCTTTTCACCGATATGCTCGATTCAGGCACAAAGCCGAAGGCACTTTCGCTTGACGGAATCCACCCCACCGATTACGGTCACAGAATTATTGCACAGGAATGGCTTAAGGCACAAAAATAAATCTTAATAAATTTGTAACTTTCTTTTAGATTATTTTTACTCACGCTGTGTTACTATCAGTGTGAGAAGAAAGGAGTATCACTGATGATCAACTTGCTTGTAACACTCAATTCAGGCTATATCAAGCCGCTCACCGTTATGCTTTATTCACTTATGAAAAGCAACCCCGATGAGCAGTTCCGTCTTTTCGTCGCACATTCCTCATTGACACAGGCTGATTTTGAAGCAATCGGCAACAGTATCGACAGCAGTCGCACAACTGTTGAGCCGATAACCGTTTCAAGCGAGTTACTCAACGATGCCCCAATTCTCGACAGAATCTCAAAAGAAACATACTACCGCCTGCTTGCAATCAAATATATGCCGCAGGATGTTGAAAAGGTGCTTTATATCGACCCTGACACCCTCGTTATCAACAGCATAACGGAATTTTATTCGACCGAGCTCGGCGAAAAATATTACGCAGGTGCAGGTCATACCTACGGTGCGGTTGCTTTTTACAACAGACACCGTCTCAGAATGAACAAGGGTGACACCTATATCAACGCAGGCATACTGCTGATGAACCTCAAAGCAATGCGCAAGGCTTACACCGTTGAGCAAATTTTCGATTTCATCAAAAAGAATCAGAAGAAGCTCTACCTTGCCGATCAGGATGTGCTCAATATGCTTTACGGCTCAAACGCACTCTGCCTTGACCCCTGCTTAATCAACTGCGATGAAAAGACTTGCGTTCGCTTCTGCCTTACAGTCAACAAGGTGAAAGCCGAAACGCTCATCATCCACTTCAACGGCAAGTACAAGCCATGGAAGCCGAAATATGTCGGCATTATGAAATGCTTTTGGGATGAATACGAAAGCGAATTAAGAGGACAAAGCGATTATGTTATTCGATAAAAATGTTCCCCTTTACAAAAAGCTGCTTATAATTTTCGGCTTGGCGGTTTTCGCAGCCGCAGCGGTTGCGTTTTACCTTTCGTTCGGCAAGGAGCTTTTGAAATTTGTCAGCGACACAAGGCGTTTCCGTGATTGGCTGAATACCTACGGCGAATTGAGCCGTGGCATATTCGTTGCCGTGAGAGCAGTTCAAACGGTTGTTAAAATCGTGCCTGCCGAGCCGCTCGAAATCGGTTCGGGTTATGCGTTCGGAATATGGGGCGGCACGCTTTGGTGCATGGCAGGTACGCTCATCGGTTCGCTGTTTATTATTGTTCTTTCCAAGCTGTTCGGTCTTAAATTTATGCAGCTTTTCGTTCCAAAGGACAAGCTTGACAGCTTCAACTTCATCAAGCGCAGTTCAAACGCTTATATGCTTTTGTTCTTCATCTACCTTATCCCCGGCACTCCGAAGGATTTTATCACCTATTTCGTCTGGATGCTGCCCGTGAAAACGCCGATGTTCCTGCTTGTCACCTCGATTGCACGAATCCCATCAATCGTAACATCAACCTGGTGCGGCGCACAGCTTGGCGAAAAGAACTATGTTGCCGCCGCAATCATTTTTGCCGCAACAACGATAATCAGCGTGATTTGCCTTGCGATTTACCGCAGGTTTGAGAGCAAACAAGTTGACAAAGCTAACAAATAATCCTATAATTTAGAGCAGATACAAAATCTGCTCTTTTTTTATGAGGTGAACAAAATGGAACAGGAAATTTATACCCCGAAGAAGCTCATTAACTTGGCTTCCTCTCTCACATCCGCACTCGGCGTTGCCGCACCCTTGCAGGCGGAGAAGCCGCTCGAAATAATGCAAAGATTCACGGCAGGCAAAAATATCGACCGTGTTTTAATGTACAACCCCGATGCGGTTGCGCTTTGGCTTTTTGAAAAATACACCGATCTTTTTGACGATGTAATGCTCAACACTCAACTCACGCTCCCCCTGCAAACCGTTATGCCGAGCGTCACGCCTGTCTGCTTCGGCACAATGTACACAGGTGTATCGCCTGAAGTACACGGCATACAAAGCTACCGCAAGCCCGTCATCAAAACAGACAGCGTTTTCGATGCACTCATCCGTGCAGGCAAAAAGCCCTGCATCGTTTCAACAGGTAACGACAGTATGTCCAAAATTTTCCTTGAGCGTGAAATGGATTACTTCATCGTTGAAACTCCAGACGAAGCCAACGCAAAGGCAGTTGAGCTTATCAAGGAGGATAAGTACGATTTCATCAGCGTTTACAACGGCAATTACGACGGCAATATGCACCAATGTTCCCCCGAGGGTGAGGCGGCAATCGAAGCACTCAAGCACAACAACGCCGCTTTCAAAATGCTTGCCGATGCGGTTAAGGAAAATTGGCAGAGCCACAACACCCTCATCGGCTATGCACCCGACCACGGCTGTCACGAGATTGACGGCGGCTGCGGCAGTCACGGACTGTTTATGCCTGAGGATATGAACATTATCCATTTTTACGGTATTATCTGATGAAAAAATTTGATGTTGTAATAATCGGCGGCGGTGCAAGCGGACTTGTTGCCGCCATTGAATTAAAGCGAACACACCAAAACAAAAGTGTTGCCGTTTTGGAGCGGTTGCCAAGGGTCGGCAAAAAGATACTCGCAACAGGCAACGGCAGATGCAACCTCGGCAATCTCAACGCCGCATCTCATCCTTACACAAACTATGCTTTCGCAAGACCTGCGCTTGAGGATCATCCCCCGTTGGCTCAGCTTGATTTTTTCAAGAGCCTCGGTCTTTACACAAGAGCCGACAGCGAGGGCAGACTCTATCCGATGAGCAACACCGCAACAAGCGTGCTTGATGCTCTGCGCTTTGAATGTGAGCGCCTGGGCGTTAACATAATCTGCGATTACAAGGTCGAAAAAATCACAAAGGGCTTCACCTTAAACGGCGAGATTAAGGCTGAAAATGTAATCATCGCCTGCGGTGGAAAGGCCGCACCGTCACAAGGAAGTGACGGCAGTGGATACGACTTACTCAAGGCCTTGGGGCACAGAATAACTGACCTGCACCCCTCCCTCGTTCAGCTTGTAACCGATACAGCGGCGACAAAGGCGCTCAAGGGCGTCCGTGCAAGCGCCAAGCTTCGCCTTTCCACGGGTGAAAAAAGCTGCGGCGAAATTCTCTTTACGGATTACGGAATTTCAGGCATTGCCGCAATGGATTTGAGCAGATTCGTCAACGGCAAGAAACAGCTTTTGAGCATTGACCTGCTCCCCGATTTCACCCTGCAAGAAGCGGAGCAAGCGGTAATCAATGCCGTTAAAATCAACTCCACCCTTTCCGCAGACCAGATTTTGGGCGGCATTATGCACAAGGCAATTGGTGCGACGGTTATAAAATCAGCCCTCGGCTCACTTCCGCCGACCGCATCAAAAATCACGCCGAGCCAAGCAAAGCAAATTGCTCATTGCGCCAAAAGCTTCACCGTCGAAATCAAAGGCACAAAGGATTTCAAGGATGCTCAGGTCACAAGGGGCGGCGCAGATGTCAGCGAGTTTAACCCCAACACAATGCAATCCAAGCTGTGCAAGGGGCTTTATGCCTGCGGCGAGGTGCTTGATGTTGACGGAGCTTGCGGCGGCTACAACTTGAATTGGGCGTTTGCAAGCGCAATGCAAATCAAGCTTTGAAAGCTCCATTGAATAAAACGGCCCATATTCAAGCCACCACACAAATCAGCACAGCAAAGACCGAAGCTACAGCCTCGGTCTTTTGATTTTTACCATTAAATTCGCTTCATTTTGAAGTTC
>CAYQRS010000085.1:0-7724 GCA_964419825.1 uncultured Eubacteriales bacterium | reverse complement strand
GGGCAGTTACTCCCGGCATAGTCTCGCTGTATTCCATTAGGAATACAGCAAGACTATCACTATATTACCTGCCCAGCATCCAACCAAGTCAAATCTTCCACTGTTTTAGAATCCCTTACTACAGAATTGATAAGAAGATGACTTCCCTCCCAATCACACAATGATGATCTACTTTTGCTCCAATGTTATGTATGACCGCCTTACCAAGTTCAGCATACCTGCCAACAACAGCAAAAGTTCTGATGATACATCCAGGATTGAGAATTGCTTCAGGAGTTACATATGCAGTTGGATGAATGAGAACTGGTATGTTGTAGCCGCATTCTTCAAGCATGGTGTGGTAGTGAATGCGATTCTTGTTATTCCCAAGAGCCACAATTGCGTTATCGTATTAAGAACGATATTGCTTTATATCTTTCATGATCCCGATTACTGGATGTGCTTTCGCCTTATTCGGATTATCATCCAAGAAAGCAATATCGTCATATCCAAGTAACCGGGCCATCTCTTCAATTTCTGTTGAAAAGGAGCCAGCTCCTATGATTAGTAGGTTCATTACTCTTCAGCCAGTCTCTCCTGAATATATGTAAGCTCCATCATCTTGGTTTTAATTTCTTCTTTATCCAACAATCTCGTGTTGTTGGAATTAAACTCGGTAAGTGTATTTCTCTCTGCATCTCCGTCCTTGAAATACTTATCGTAGTTCAGGCCACGGTTATCAGCAGGAACACGATAGAAACCACCAAGGTCGATCGCCTTAGCGCACTCTTCATTGGTAAGCAATGTTTCATACATCTTCTCGCCATGACGAATACCGATTACATTGATATCATCCTTATTTCCGCCAAACATCTCACATACCGCTTCTGCCTGAAGTCCAATAGAACACGCTGGAGCTTTCATAATGAGCAGATCTCCATTTTCACCATGTTCAAATGCATAAAGAACCAGATCCACTGCTTCTTCCAAGCTCATGATAAAACGGGTCATATTAGGCTCGGTAACAGTGATAGGATTACCTGCTTTTATCTGATCAATCCACAGAGGGATGACAGATCCTCTGCTGCACATAACATTACCATAACGGGTGCAACAAATCTTTGTTTTTCCGCTGTATCTGCTCTTTGCAATTGCCACAGACTCCTCCAATGATTTGGACTTGCCCATCGCATTAATAGGATATGCTGCCTTATCAGTAGAAAGGCAGATGACAGCCTCAACTCCCTCTTCTATTGCTGCAGTTAAAACATTATCAGTACCAATGATGTTAGTTTTGACCGCTTCCATTGGGAAGAACTCACAAGATGGAACCTGTTTGAGTGCTGCTGCATGGAAAATGTAATCAACTCCATGCATCGCATTTTTACATGACTGAAGATCTCTAACATCACCGATGTAAAATTTAATCTTTTCTGCTACCTCAGGCATTCTTACCTGGAAATCGTGACGCATATCATCCTGTTTCTTCTCATCACGTGAGAATACACGGATTTCACCGATGTCAGTCTGCAAAAATCTGTTTAGTACAGCATTTCCGAAAGAACCAGTTCCGCCAGTGATCATTAACGTTTTATCCTTAAATAGACTCATTGTTTTGTTACTCCTTGTTTATTCTTCAAATTCTTTCTCGCACATATCAAGTGCAGCAGCAATTACCTGATCCATATCGTAGTATTTGTATTCACCTAGGCGCCCGCCGAAAATAACGTTCTCTTCCTTATCAGCTAGTTCCTTGTACTTTTTATACAAGTTTCCATTCTTCCCATCATTTACCGGATAATATGGCTCATCTCCAAGTTTCCACTCAGAACTGTATTCTCTACTAATTACCGTCTTTGGTAAATCGTTCCCTTCCTCATCTTTACCGAACTCAAACCATTTGTGCTCGATTATGCGAGTCCATGGTGTTTCTCTATCTGTGTAATTAACAGCTGCATTGCCTTGGAAGTTTGGTATGTCCAGCAACTCAGTCTCAAAACGTACAGAACGATACTCTAAGGTACCAAGCAAGTAATTAAAGTAAGCATCAATTGGGCCAGTATAAACCACTTTCCTTGCCAAACCATCCCACTTTGCTTTATCCTCCAAGTAGTCCACACCAAGTCTTACTTCAATCCCGCACAAGATATTTTCAATCATCTTGGTATACCCACCAACCGGAATGCCCTGAAATAGAGCATTGAAGTAGTTATTGTCAAAAGTCAGACGTACCGGAAGGCGTTTGATGATGAAAGAGGGTAAATCCTTACAGTCTCTTCCCCACTGTTTCTCAGTATAGCCTTTGATCAACTTCTCATAGATATCTCTACCTACGAGCGAAATGGCTTGTTCTTCTAGGTTTTTTGGTTCCCCAACAATCTCATTTCTCTGCTCTTCAATCTTAGCCGCAGCCTCTTCAGGCGTAACTACTCCCCACATCTTATTAAATGTGTACATGTTGAAAGGTAGTGAGAAGAGTTCTCCTTTGTAGTTTGCAACAGGCGCATTGGTGAATCGATTGAATGTTGCAAACTGGGTGATATAAGCCCATACCTTCTGATTGTTGGTGTGGAAAATGTGCGCACCATATTTATGTACATTGATTCCTTCCACTTTCTCTGTATAAATATTTCCACCTACGTTATATCTTTTATCGATAACTAAGCACTTATATCCTTTGTTTGCTGCCTCTCTGGCAAAAATTGATCCATAGAGACCAGACCCTACTATTAAATAATCGTACATTACTTCACCCACTTAATTGGCTAAAATACAAATTCATTATTTCGTCAAATTGGTTATAAGTGGCAACGTCAGAGTACTGAGAATTATACAAATTGAGGGATGCTTGTGAGAATGATTGCAATTCCTCATCGCTCAAGTTCATCATTCTTTGAATCTTTTGAGCAGCATCTTTTGAATCGCCAGTTTTAACCTTGAATCCATTTACTCCTTCTCTAAGCATATCCTGCATACCATTATTATCACTAATTATTAATGGTTTACCCAATGAGATACTTTCCGTAACAAACATAGATTGTCCCTCATATCTAGACAACAGAATAATAGCTTTACTGGATTTTATAAGTTCAAATACTTCTTCATGAGGTGCACTTTCAATTAAATTGATATATTTTCCTAATGCCAAATTGGAAATCATGTTTTTGATATAATTAAGTCTTGAGCCCGTACCAACTACAATCAGTTCGAAATCTGCTGGTAAAGAATCTGACCTTTCCAAATAATATACTGCCTTTAGAAGATCTGTAATACCCTTCTGAGTTGCACCATTATCTGACATTTTTCCCATTGTCATAAAACGATTTGTTGTCTGGCATGTAGCAGCACTATCTGATGATCCAGCTGTATTATACAGCACTCCATAGGACTTATTATCCCAAATAGAATAAGCATTTCCATCAAGATAATACCGTTTAACAAAATCTAAATAGAAATTACTTGTCGAAAGAATATTCGGTACTAATTTCATGAATTCTTTCATTTTTTTGTATTCAATTCTAGCTAGAAGTGTATTGTGCGCACCGAATATCGGAACTTCTGTATCAGCAGTTGAATGAATTCTAACAAATACCTTTTCCTGGAATTCTTTTACAACCCACGTTTCGACAAATGGAAAGGTATTTGTCTCAAAGAAAATTACATCAGGGTTAAATCGACTAATGAATCTATGTAATTCATTGTATTTTTTGCATTCAACCATAGCATGAGTGATTCTATTATCTGGTATTGTATTTTTATATCTTACTATTTCCATTTCAGCTAATTCATTATTATTACCTAAAGGAATGGTGGTAAATACGCCTATATCATATCTATCGTTACCGTATGATTTAATAGAATTAATCAAATTCAGAGCTGCATTTGCAAAACCTGTACTATTTGGATAAAAATCTGGCACTATAAACAATACTTTTCTCACTCTCTTATTTCCTCCTAACCAAGTTTCTTGCATAACTATAAAGTTGACCAGCTTCCGCTCTATTTAGTACGCATGAAATAATTATTGCAATGACAAGTATCAAAACAAGCATAGCAATATTAGCGTCAATTGATATAATACCCTCAACTATACAAAGAGCCATTAAAAGCGAAATACGTATCCACTGTACTTTTAATCCGGTCATATACTTAGCAAAAATAGCCCGACTCAACATCTGTATAAATGTACCAATACAATAAGCGGAACATACTCCAAACACACCCAATTGTCTATAAAACAAGTATGAAAAACCGACGGTTGCAATGCCGCCTAGCAATGTCGTAATGAATACATATCTGGTTTTATCTGTCACCTGAAACGACGTACCAAAATTATTTGCAATAGCAGCAAACATAGATGCCATCAGTAAGATAAAGACATATTGAGAAGAATCAAAATATGGTGAAGATTTAAACACAATTTGAAACAAGATATGTATAGCAGGAATACCCATAAGTATTATCGCTGTATATATTTTAAATAATTTCATTATAATAGAACCAAAGTTTTCTGCGTAAGCTCTCTTATCCTTTTGAAGATATGCTTCTTCAACTAAAGACATAGATATAACTGTTCCAAACATTGAAATAATAATGGCAAACCTATTTGCAAACGAATACATTCCACTAGCTTCAGCCCCAAGTGTGTTCATAAGAACCAGTCTATTAGCACCATTTAAAACCCATATAGAGATTTGATTAATAACTAGAGGTGTTGAAAAAAGAAGCATCACCTTCAATGTTTTCCAACATGCTTTGTTTCGATTAAACTGTTTTATCGCCTTAATTTTTGATTCGAGAATGGCAAAAATTATAGACTGCGAAATCGCATATGCCAAAACAAGCCCTAATAAACCTATTTTTAATATAACTAGGAATAAAACGTTTGACAATAAAAAGCCAACACTACCACAAATACTTGATATAACAAATAGCTTATTATCCCCGTTGGCTCTTGCCATAAATTGCCAAACCTGCTTTAAACACGCAGCAATTAGAGTAATCCCATATATATATATAATCGAATCATTTGTCCATATACGCCCAACCACAGATCCAACAACAATAAGTAATGAAGCAAAACCCATGTATGCTACAGTGGTTGAAATAACGCTCTCTTTATCTAATAAATTGTCCTTTAATGAAAATCGAAGCACTGACTCCCAAATACACAAAAGAACAACGGGAAGTAATATATTGAGTATCGAAATAAAGTAATCATACTCTCCCAATTCTTCTGTTTTAACAAAATACGCATATAAAGGTAATAACAAAACAGACAAGAATTTTGATGACAGATTCCCGATAAAATATAGTAATGTTTTATCAATTATTCTTTTTCCTTTATTCTCTTCCATAATTACTTCCCCTTGCTTCGATTTACACCTTTTATAAATGCCTCAATGTACTGCAAAGTCAAAAATTTACTATGAAGAAAACATATCATAAAGATATTTAGCGATTTTGATGCACTACTTGAATATCGTAATTTTATATTTGTATTTTCCTTATGTCTTTCACGATATAGTAACTTGGCAGCTTCTATATGCTCAATCTTTTCTTTTTTTGTTTTTGCTTCTTGTATACTATCCAAGAGAGCACTTCGTAAGAATCTTGCATATAGCGTTGATAATTGCACATAAAAAGTTTGTGATAATTTTAACCTTTGGGCCTCCTTTACTAACTGTAAAAAAGCCGTATCATAGCTAGTCAATAACTGTTTTCTGGCACGATGAACAGCAGAATTTTCTATTTCTACATGATTATACAATGCTTCTTCTATAAATGCAATTTTGGGTCCGTGCATAAGTAATTTATGGTTAAACGCCAGATCTGATCCATTCATTTTAGGGGGCAGTTCAAATTTAACACCAGATTGTATTATAAAATCTTTCCTATACATTTTATTCCAAGAATCACTCATATAATATTTTGATAGTAATTCAAAATACCTTTTTTCAATTACCTTATTATCAACAACATATGGATTCTCCATTTTTGAGTCTACAAAGTACTTCTTTACCACATCTTTATATTCATAGTTATATCCACAAATACAAATATCTGCATTCATTCTTTCTATTCCAGCTAACAAAAACTCAACATAGTGGCTATCTAAATAATCATCAGGATCAATAAAACAAATGTACTCTCCCGTAGCAACGTTTAAACCTGCTTTTCTTGCAGAGCTCAATCCCCCATTCAATTTATCTACAACTATGATTCTATTATCAGATTTATACTTTTCACATACACTAAGTGAATTATCATTTGAACCATCATTAACTAGTATGATTTCAATTTCTTTATATGTTTGTGACATTAAGCTTTCCAAACATTTATCCAAATATTTTTCAGCATTGTATATTGCAACAGCAATAGACACTTTCATAATTCCTTACTCCCCTTCTCTTTCTAAGACCATTCTCACCGTGCAATACACCGAAGATAATACAATTAAATTTGAGATTTCGTTAAACGAAAAAGCCCTTCCCTTAATGTTACAAATCAGCAAAACCACAACAAAACCCAACAATATAATTTTCGACACATCATATTTTATATTAACATAACGATAAGCATTATATATCATCTTTTTATATAATAAGAAAATCATCACTATATAGAACAACCCACCAAGCCAGAAATCATTTACAAATCCAATATCGGATGTCATCAATGAATTAGCTCGTGTAGTTGTTTTACCGGTACCAAAGAAAAATGCTAAACCATTAGGAAGTTCAAACTTTGATGAATCCGTCACGTAATTAAAATAACTTGTATTAGAATAAGAATTACCTGAAGTAAAATCGAAAATATCTAATATACCAGTTCTAAGCCATTCATATGTTTCGGGAGAATATTTCTCAATAATGCCACTACCTACATTAATGAAAATAATCATTACTAAAATAAACGCTATAGTTTTTACTATCATTGACATAGATGCTTGTTTTAAATCAAAAAAAACAAATATCGCCCCAATGCCAAAGACTATTAATCCCGTTCTTGCATTAATAATCGAAGAAAAAAGAAGCAATGGAATATAAAAATAATATTTAGCATTCTTCTTTCTCCCTATGTATAAAGCAAGCAATGCCAATAAAGCTTGCACTACAGGCATTGCAAAAGGCATCGTATAGCTCCATCCGAACATTCTCAGTCTTGCCATCTTTATAATTACATCGTTAAATCCATAAGAAAGCATTTGATTAATTATTAGATTATGCAATGTAGGTATAAAAAAGGATGCCATACTAATAATCCCTTGCAAAGTACCTGATATTAATAAAATATCATAAAAACAAACATCCAAATTAGACCTAATAAAAAACAGCGAAATTGCATGAGCAATGGGGATAATCTCAATCATTATTGTGATCATACCGTAGGAAGCTGAAAATGCACTTACTCCATTCGCCAATGCAGTCATAACTATGTAGGTTGAAATCAATCCACAGTAAAAAATATACAATTGAATGTATTTTGTCGTTTTACTAAAGTAATACGTTCTATGGATCACTATGATATATAAAAATGCAAAAACCGCCAGATAATGAATTGTACTCATCAATACTACTGGAGGGTAATATATCAAAAAGAAAGACATCAATACAACAAAAGCTATCTTCAGCTTTTTCATTTTATCTGCTCCTTGTATTATAGAGTAGTAGTTATTAGTGTCCCTCTTCAAGGACATGTGCTACACTGTAAGGGATGCTGTGGATTGGTATTTTGCTCCTACC
>CAYQRS010000084.1:0-7814 GCA_964419825.1 uncultured Eubacteriales bacterium | reverse complement strand
GGTGAAAGCAAATGAAAAAAGGAATAAAAGCGATTTTAGGTGTTACGGTTGCCGTTGCAGTTGGCTTGGGCGCTGCGGGCGAGGGCTTTTTCCACATGGCGATGACAAGTGACGGCCAAAAATTTTTGGCAAGGCTCTGGGATAAAAAGAGCAAGGACACAGCCGAGGTGAACACACAGCCAAGCAAAAATGATGTTTGGTACAATTCAACCGAGCATAAGATTGTCAACACCCAAAATTCGCTTGATGAAAAGCTCTCTGCGGAGCTTTTTGAGAATGAAGCCGCAGGCAGTAAATGGGTAATTCTTTGCCACGGCTACGGTGCAGGCCCTAATAGCATGGCAAGATACGCAAGGCATTACTTTGAAAAAGGCTTCAATGTTCTCTTGCCTTATCTGCGTGGCTCGGAGCTTGGCGTGAATCAAACATTCTCGATGGGCTGGCTTGACAAAAACGATATTTTGAGCTGGATCGATTACATCAATTCAGAGGAGTCTCAGGCGAAAATCGTGCTTCACGGTGAATCAATGGGTGCGGCAACGGTTATGATGACCGTCGGCGAGCAGTTGCCGGAAAATGTCCTTTGCGCCGTTGAGGATTGTGGTTACACCTCGATTTGGGATGAATATATGCACCAAATCAAGCAGACTTTCGGTATTCCGCCCCGTCCTCTTTTGGACAGCGCACGGATTATGACAAGGCTGCATATCGATGTCGATTATAAAAAGGCTTCCTCCGTTGAACAGCTCAAAAAGAGCAAAACGCCGATGCTGTTCGTTCACGGTGAGGATGATGATTTTGTGCCGTTTAAAATGGTGTTCGATTGTTACAACGCCTTTGACGGCGAAAAAGAGCTTTTGACCGTGCCCGAAGCAGGTCACGCAAGATCCGAAAACACCGACCCGAAGCTTTACTGGGCAACTGTTTGGAATTTTGTCGGCAAATATATTGATTTGGGCTGAGGTATGCTATGCTGAAAAAAGTTACGATTTCTCTTGCCGTGGTTATGGTTTTGCTCATCGGTGCGGCAATTTTTGTGACTGTTTGGTTCAAAAACAATCCGAGAGATTTGCCGCCGCAGGATAAAACCCAAATCACCGAGCGGTTAACGGTTGCCGAAGAGCCTGCAACCGCCGCCGAGGAGAATAGTTCAACAGCCGAACGCCAAACCGTTCAAGAGGAGGCAACAAGGCTTAATGTGACCTTTGAAACAACAGTTCCGTTCAAGGCGAAAAAAACGGAGCGCAATTTCAAGGGGCAGAATGACAGAATAAAGCTTTACAAAAAAGTTTTCGCACAGCTCTTCGATGAAAAAAGCGTCGATGTTTTCCTTTACGACATAACGCACGATGGCTTGTGCGATATGGTTACGGTCACGCCGATGAAAGAAAACAACAAACAAATCGGCGTTATCGTTCAGCTTTTCACTGTGACGGAAAACGGCAAGGTTACGGAGATTTTCCGTGATTACGGCAGCTCAGACGGGCTTTGCTGTTATGTTACCGAGCGTGACGGCGAGGATTGCCTGTTTATAAGCAAGGACGAAATGGTCGGCGGAGCAGGCGAGCTGAGCTACAACGTTTTCTATGTTGATGAGGACGGAACGGTTATCACCCAAGCCAGCTCATCCTATTCGAGCGAGAGCGGTATGGATTATGACAGCGATGACAACTTCAATTCATATTCAAAGAATTTTGAAATGCAGTTGAGCAAGGCGCATACAACGCTTTATGATTACCGCAAGCCGTCGGCAGTCAAATCAAACGCAAGCGATGTTTTCGGCAAATACATAAAATAAAACATTCACAAATGCAAGCAGGGCACACCTCAATGATGAAGTGTGCCCTGCTTTTATTGTTGCTTTTTATTTTTCGGGATAGCCGTTGAGGGCGTTGATGAGCGCTCTCACTCTGTCGGGGCAGTCGGTGATTATGCCGTCAACTCCTGCCTCAAGCATGGCTTTAATATCGTTCGATTCGTCGATTGTCCAAACATTGACTTTGATGCCTGCCTTGTGCATTGCCTCAACATAGCCCTTGCGCACGCAGATTTTGTGCGGATGAACGGCGTAGCAGCCGAGCTTTTTGAGCAGCCTGATTGGAAGATAAGCAACCTTGTAGCCCTGCCAATAGCCTTGCGGATAGAGATAGGCGGTTTTTGTCTTGGGGCTGATTTTCTGAATCAGGGCGAGGATTTTTGTGCTGAAGGTTGAGATGAGCAAAATATCGCTCAAGCCGTATTTTTCAACCATTTCGAGCGTTGTACGAACAAGCTTTTCACGGCGTGCGGCATCGGGCTCTTGCTTTAACTCGATGTTGAGAATTTTTAGGTTTTTGCCTTGTGCGAGCTGTAAAAATTCCTCCAGCGTCGGCAGAGTTGTACCCTTGAATTCCAAGCCCATATATGAACCAAAATCGTAGCTCCTGAGCTGTTCAAGTGTCATATTCTTGATTGCACCTGTGCCATTCGAGGTTTCGTCAATGGTTTTGTTGTGGCAGATAACAGGAATGCCGTCTTTTGTGAGGTGAACATCGGTTTCAAAGCCATCGGTATTCATATCGAGCGCTTTTTGGAATGCGGGGAGAGTGTTCTGCGGAGCACGCTTGTTTGCGCCTCTGTGTGCGATAATGTCACAGCCGTACATATTTTTTCCTCCTTACATCTGCTCAGGCACGGTGATGCTGAGCATTGTGAGCATATTGCTCAATGTTGATTTCACGCAATCGCAAAGGTAAAGCCTTGCGGCGGTGAGTGCTTCATCCTCGGTGCTGATTCTGCAAGCACCATAGAACTTATGGAACAGTGTTGCAAGCTCAACGCAGTAGCGTGTGATTCTTGCAGGGTCATAGTTCTTTGCGGAGTTGATGATTTCGCCCGTGAGCGATGCAAGGTGGCGGATAAGCTCACGCTCCTCCGTTGCCGTCAGCAAATCAAGGTCGGCATCGTTAACACTTTCAACGCCGAGCTTGCGGAAGATGCTGCAAATTCTTGCGTGAGCATATTGGCAATAGTAAACGGGGTTCTGCGAGCTTTGCTCAACTGCCAAATCCAAATCAAAATCCATTTGTGAACCGGGTTCACGCATATTGAAAAGGAAGCGAACCGCATCGATCGGAATTTCTTCGAGCAAATCCTCAAGAGTGATTGATTTGCCTGTGCGCTTGCTCATTCTGACAACCTCGCCGCCCCTTGTAAGGCGAACAAGCTGCATAAGGATAATGTCAAGGTCATCGCCGTTACAGCCGATTGCATCAAGCGCACCCTTCATACGGGCAACGTGACCGTGGTGGTCTGCGCCCCAGATGTTGATTGCTTTGTCGAAATTGCGCTTTTCGAGCTTGTTGCGGTGGTAGGCAATGTCTGCGGCAAAATAAGTCGGGTTGCCGTTTGCACGGATAAGGACATCGTCTTTAAGCTCAAGCTTGTCGATATCCTCCTGCGTTTTGCCCTCTTTAAGCAGTCTATCGGTTTGAACCTCTTTGTTCTTGTACCAAACTGCGCCGTCTTTTTCGTATGTAAGACCCTTTTCTTTCATAAGGTTAAGGGTGTCAGTCAGCTCGCCGCTTTGGTAAAGTGAGCTTTCTCTGAACCAAACATCATAAAAGATTCTGTATTTGTCGAGGTTTTCTTTCATCTTGTCGATGTTCTTGGGCAATGCGAAATCAACAAGGGCGGCTCTGCGCTCCTCCTCGCTTGCCTCAAGGTACTTGTCGCCGTGTATTGCGGCAAACTCCTTGGCACGCTCCTTGATGTCATCACCGTGGTAGCTGTCCTCAGGCAGCTCAACGGCATCTTCGCCTTTGAAAAGCTGCTGATAGCGTATATCGAGCGAAAGACCGAACTTGGCAATCTGGTTGCCGGCATCATTAACATAAAATTCTCTTGTTACATCGTAGCCTGCCAAATCCATAACTGCGGCAAGGCAATCGCCGAGTGCGCCGCCACGGGCGTTACCCATGTGCATCGGACCTGTCGGGTTGGCGGAAACAAATTCAATATCAACCTTTTTGCCCTGACCGTAATCGCTTCTGCCGTAATCCTTGCCCATTGCCTTAACATCGTGCAGGATTGCCGAATAATAGCTGTTGCCGAGGTAGAAGTTGATGAAACCTGCACCTGCTACATCGCATTTTTCAACATAAGTTCCCTCTAAATCGAGGTTAGCGCAAATTGCCTCAGCAATCTGACGAGGAGCTTTGCGGAATGCTCTTGCACCTGCCATTGCGGCGTTTGTTGAAAAATCGCCGTTGGCACGGTCAGCGGGAACCTCCAAATTGAATGAGGGGATTTCTGCCTGCGGCAGACTGCCCTGTGCGATTGCCTTATCGATGGCATCGCTGATTGCTTTTTTAAGGTTATCCTGAACCTGCTTAACTATTTTTGACATCTTTATCTACCTCTCTGTTATTCAAAGCGGAATGAAACCGTTAATTCGTTTTGCGAGCAAAAGCCTGTGTTGAAATCGAGGGCGTAGCTGAAAAAAACTGCGCCGCCGTTCTCAGTCAGCTCGCTTGTGACCTCCTTGCCGTGAACGCCGAGCATTAAATCGGCGAACTCTGTGGCGTACATACAGCTATAACGCTTGTTCGGCTCAACAATAAGCTGTGCGTTATGCTTGCCGCCCGAACGCTGCATAATTACTTTTTTGTTCGGCGTAACCGTAAGCGTGGTCGTACTGCCGCTGAAATCCTCTGTTTCATCGTATTCAAGCACAAAGCCGTCGAGCGTGCGTGTGAATTTGCCGATCGTCGTGAGCTTTGCGTTTTCAAATTCGCCGTCAACCTCATGCTTGTCGGCAATCGTTATTACAACATTTTTGCTCATTGTTCCTGCTCCTTTTTTGCGATTGCAAGCAGAAGAAGCTTATCAAGCAGCTCGGAGTATGAAACGCCGATGTGGTCGAAAAGCTTGGGGTACATACTGATTGAAGTGAAGCCCGGAATCGTGTTGATTTCGTTGAGGAAAATTCCGTCATCATTGACGAAGAAATCAACCCTTGAAAAGCCGCTGCAACCGAGAGCTTTGTATGCCTTGATTGCCTGCTTTTTAACCTCACAAAGCTTTTCTTCGCTGATTCTTGCGGGAATAAAGAGTCCACTTGTGCCTGCGATGTATTTTGCATCAAAATCGTAAAAATCGTTGCAGGGTGCAATCTCACCCGGAGTTGCGACGATTGGCTCATCGTTGCCGAGAACGGCACATTCAACCTCTTTGCCGATTATGGTTTCTTCAAGCACAACCTTTTTGTCGTTGGCGAATGCAAGCTCAAAAGCATCTGCAAGGCTGTTTTCGTCGGTTGCCTTGGTTATGCCGACTGATGAGCCTGCGTTTGCGGGCTTGACGAAAATCGGCCAGCCGAGTGCCTCCTCTGCTTCGGCAAGGATCTTGTGTGGATTTGAGCGGTACTGATGCTCTGTGTAGCTGAGCCACTTTGCCTGCGGAATACCCGCTCTGTCTGCCAAGGCGTTGGTGACCGCTTTATCCATACAGTCTGCGCTCGAAAGCATATCACAGCCGACAAAGGGCAAGCCCGAAAGCTGTAACAGACCTTGAACAGTTCCGTCCTCGCCGTTTTTGCCGTGGAGAACGGGGAAAACAACATCGATTTTAACTGCCTGAGCCACACCGTTTTCAATTTGAATAATGCCGCCGACCGAGGTGTCGGGAACAAGGTGGGCAGGAATGAGGTTTTCTTTGTCATCGACCCATTTGTCCTCAGGCAGCATATCCGTGCCTCCGTTGTAGCGGAACCATCTGCCGTCTTTGGTTATGCCGAGCTTGATGATGTCGTATTTCTCCGTCGGCATATTGTCGATTACCGATTTTGCCGAAACCGTTGAAACATCATGCTCACTTGAGTTGCCGCCGAAAAGGACAAGCACTGTAAGTTTGTTCATAATATATAAAGCTCCTATTTGTTATTATACTATCAGCATATTCATATATATTAACATACAATTACAAAAAGTGCAATTATTTTGTTGCATAAGTAAAAAAGAATGAGTATAATAACTTTTGTAAATGTAGTCCAAAACGGAAAAATTTGGGTTTTATGCAAAAAAGTGTTGACAAAGGCTTTAAAGTTTGTTATCATACATTGGCAAATGAAAGTAGGAATACCTGTGTCCTCACCCCTCGGTTATGTCTTGAGGTGGTCAATAATTCAACTTTTTCGCTTTTAAAGCGTTCTGTTGCGTATTGTGTGCGTGGGTAGTTTCTGCTCACGCATTTATTATTTTTTGGAGGTGCTTCAACCATTAGTGCTAAAGAAATGCAGATCAATGAAGAGATAAGAGATAAGGAGCTGCGCATCATCAGTAATGAAGGCGAACAGCTTGGCATTATGTCAGCTGCCGAGGCTCTTAAAATCGCCGAGGAAAGAAACCTTGATTTGGTTAAGATTTCGCCTCAGGCAAAGCCGCCCGTATGCAAAATTATGGATTACGGCAAATATCGCTTCGATATGGCTAAGAGAGAAAAAGAAGCTCGTAAAAACCAGCGCGTTGTTGATATTAAAGAAATTCGTCTTTCCGTTAACATTGATACGCACGACTTTGATACTAAGGTCGGTCACGCCAAGCGCTTCATCGCCAGCGGCGATAAAGTTAAGGTTTCAATCCGCTTCAGAGGTCGTGAAATGGCTCACACCAACCTCGGCCTTGAAATTATGGATCGTTTCGCAAAGGCTTGTGCGGATTTTGCCGGCATTGAAAAGCCTGCAAAGCTTGAGGGTCGTCAGATGCTGATGTTCCTCGTACCTAAATCAGCAAAATAACAAGGAGGATAAAAAAATGCCTAAAATTAAAACACACAGCGGTGCAAAAAAGCGTTTTAAGCTTTCAAAGAACGGCAAGCCCATGAGAGGTCACGCCTACAAATCACACATCCTTACCAAGAAGAGCACAAAGCGCAAGAGAAACCTTCGTCAGACAACTGTTGCTGATGCAACAAACTGCAAGCAGATCAAGCGCCTTATCCCCTATAAATAAGAATTAGGGCAGGCTCAACAACTTTTATTATTTGGAGGTAACTAATCATGGCTCGTATTAAGGGCGCAACAATGACTCGTAAGAGAAGAAATAAAGTTCTCAAAATGGCTAAGGGCTACTATGGCTCAAAGGCTAAACTCTTCAAGACAGCTAAACAGGCTGTTATGAAATCAGGCCAGTACGCTTACATCGGCAGAAAGCTCAAGAAGCGTGACTTCCGCCGCCTCTGGATCTCCAGAATTTCAGCTGCCGCAAAGATGAACGGTATGAACTATTCAACCCTCATCAACGGTCTTAAAAAGGCAGGCATCAACCTCAACAGAAAGATGCTTTCCGAAATCGCTATTGCCGATCCCGCAGCATTCACAGCAATCTGCGAAAAGGCAAAGGCTGCTCTTTAATAATCAATAACTATGTCTGCGCCCGTCGGTTATCCTGCGGGCGTTGATTTTTTAGGGGTTCAATTATGCACACTGTTATAACTGCAAAAAACAACGAAAAAATCAAGAACGCCGTTCGTCTGCGTGACAGCGCAAAGGCTCGGCGTGAAGAGGGCTTATTCTTTTTGGAGGGGGCAAGGCTTTGCGCCGATGCCGCCGCAAATGTCAGCGTTGTCAGGCTGTTTTATACACCCAAGGCGTTGGAAAAATACAGCGATGAGGTTGCTCTGCTTTCAGAAAAAGCGGCGGAGAGCTATGAGGTAAATGACGAAATTGCCGCAAAGTTGTCCGATACATTTTCTCCGCAGGGGATATTTTGTGTGTGCAAAACTCTTGACAAAAAGCATTATATAGATAAAATATATAAATATAAAAAGGTAATAGC
>CAYQRS010000083.1:0-7839 GCA_964419825.1 uncultured Eubacteriales bacterium | reverse complement strand
ATTCTCGCCCCGGCAACGGCATTTGCCATCAGGTTCACCTTGAGCGCTTTGGCAAGCCCGGCAAAACCCTCATCGGCTCCGACAGCCACACTCCGACAGGCGGCGGCATCGGTATGCTCGCAATCGGTTCGGGCGGTATGGACGTTGCTGTTGCAATGGGCGGCGGCACTTACTATATCCCCTGCCCCAATGTTGTTAAGGTCAACCTCACAGGCAAGCTCAGCCCTTGGGTTGCCGCAAAGGATGTTATTCTTGAGGTTCTTCGCATTATGAGCGTTAAGGGCGGCGTTGGCAGAATTATCGAATACGGCGGCGAGGGCGTTAAATCCCTTTCCGTACCCGAAAGAGCAACAATCACCAACATGGGTGCTGAGCTTGGCGCAACAACTTCTGTTTTCCCCTCAGACGAAAACACCAAGGCTTTCCTTGCCGCACAGGGCAGAGAGGAAGATTGGGTTGAGCTTAAAGCAGACGATGATGCAGAATACGAAAAGGTTATTGACATTGACCTTTCCGCTCTCGAACCGCTTGCAGCAATGCCACACATGCCCGACAACGTTAAATCCGTTACGGAAATCGGCGCAATTAAGGTTGATCAGGTCTGCATCGGCTCATGCACAAACTCATCACTTCTCGATATGATGAAGGTTGCCGCAATCCTCAAAGGCAAAAAGGTTCATCCCGATGTCAGCCTTTCCATTGCACCCGGCTCAAAGCAGGTTCTTACCATGCTTTCACTCAACGGCGCTCTTGCCGATATGATTGCCGCAGGCGCAAGAATTCTCGAATCCGCTTGCGGTCCTTGCATCGGTATGGGTCAATCCCCCAACTCAAAGGGCGTTTCACTGCGCACCTTCAACCGCAACTTTGAGGGTCGCTCAGGTACGGCAGACGCAGGCATTTACCTTGTAAGCCCTGAGGTTGCCGCAGCAAGCGCAATCAGCGGTGTTCTTACAGATCCCAGAACTCTCGGCGAATTCCCCGAAATTACTATCCCCGAAAAATTCGAAATCAACGACAATATGGTTGAACTGCCTGCAAGCGTTGAAGAAGCTGCAGACGTTGAAATCAAATACGGTCCTAACATCAAGCCGTTCCCGACAAGCGTTGCTCTGCCCGAAAGCATTGAGGCAAAGGCTGTGCTTAAGGTTGGCGACAACATCACGACCGACCACATTATGCCTGCAGGCGCAAAAATCCTCCCCTACCGCTCAAATATCCCCTACCTTTCAAACTTCTGCTTCCGTCAATGCGATGAGCATTTTGCAGAGAACTGCAAGCGTGAAGGTTCGGGCATCATCATCGGCGGTGCTAACTACGGTCAGGGCTCATCCCGTGAGCACGCCGCACTTGTTCCGCTCTACCTCGGCATCAAGTGCGTTATCACAAAATCCTTTGCACGAATTCATTGCGCTAACCTTGTCAACGCAGGTATCATTCCGTTCACCTTCAAAAATGCGGATGATTATGACAGAATCGACCAAAACGATGTTCTCTGCCTGCCGAACGTCAAGGCTGAAATCAGCGCAAAGAGCGAGGTCAAGCTCATCAACAAGACCAAGAACGAGGAATACACCCTCTGCTATGATTTATCAGACCGTCAGCGTGATATGATTATTGCAGGCGGCTTGCTCAACTACACAAGAGAAAACGGAAAGGACTGATAATAATGTACGAGGCACAAATCAAGGCTGCCGCAGAAAGATACGAAGCTCTGCTCCGTGAGCAGCTTGAGAGAAACGAACGCATCAAATCAATCGGCGATTTCACCGATTATGCAAAACTCGATAAAATCATTATCGGCGTTTGCGGCGGTGACGGCATCGGCCCGATCATTTGTAAAGAGGCTGAGAGAGTTCTCCGCTATATGCTTGCAGACGAGGTTGCAAGCGGCAAGGTTGAATTCAAAGAAATTGACGGACTCACGATTGAAAACCGTGTTGCCGCCAACAAAGCTATCCCCGATGACGTTATGGAACAGCTTAAAGCTTGCCACGTTATCCTCAAGGGTCCGACAACCACACCTCAAGCAGGCGATCCTTGGCCGAACATTGAAAGCGCAAACGTTGCAATGAGAAAGGCTCTTGATCTTTTCTGCAACCTCCGCCCTGTTAAAGTTCCAGAGGAGGGCATCGATTGGGCTTTCTTCCGTGAAAATACAGAGGGTGCTTACGCAGTCGGCTCAAAGGGCGTTAATGTTACTGATGAGCTTGCAACAGACTTTGTTGTCACAACCACCGAGGGCACAGAGCGTATTGCTCGCCTTGCTTACAACTATGCAAGAGCCAACGGCAAGGACAGAGTTTCAATCATCACAAAGGCAAACATCATCAAAACAACTGACGGTAAGTTCCTTTCGCTCTGCAAAAAAATCGGCGAAGAATACCCCGAAATCACAACCGATGAATGGTATGTTGACATCACAACCGCAAAGCTTATCGACCCCAAGCGCAGGCGTGATTTCAAGGTTTTTGTTCTGCCCAACCTTTACGGCGACATCATCACTGACGAAGCTGCTGAATTCCAGGGCGGCGTAGGCACAGCAGGCAGCGCAAACATCGGCAAGAAATATGCAATGTTTGAAGCTATCCACGGTTCAGCACCCAGAATGATCAAGGAAGGTCGTGGCGCTTATGCCGATCCTTGCTCAATGCTCAGAGCAGCTGTTATGCTTTTGTCACACATCGGTTTTGTTGACAAGGCAAACGCTCTTGAGGCAGCACTTGACAAATGTATGCTCACAGAAAAGAAGCTTGTTATCACAGGTCGTGAAGACGGTTGCACTTGCAGCGAATTCGGCGATTACCTTATGGAAACAATCGAAGCACAGGCTAAATAAACACCTTGCACAAGCAAGCGGAGAGCTGATTTCAGCTCTCCGCTTTTATTTTTGTTATGAAAAAAGCACCCGCAGCTTTTGCTACAGGTGCGATAAATTGAATTAAGCGAGAATTTTGTCAGCCCAAGCGAGAATATCCTGCATAACCGTTTCTCTGTCGGTTTCGTTGAGGATTTCGTGCCTGCCGCCTGAATAGAGCTTGATTTCGGTCGCAGTATGACCGGTCTTTTTGAGATCCTTATAAACCTGCTTAACGCCCTTGCCATATTCGCCGACAGGATCGGCATCGCCTGAAATTATAAGAATCGGCAAGCTTTTACGAATTGAATGATACCAATTTTTTGCGGAAACAAAGCTCAAAACCGAGAATAAATCACGGTAACCGCAGGCGGTGAACAAAAAGCCGCATTTATCATCGGCAACATATTTGTCAACCTCTTTGAAATCACGGCTGAGCCAATCAAATTCCGTTCTGGAGGGCTTGATTTTTTTGTTATATGCACCGAATGCAAGAGTGTTGATAAAATCACTGCGGTACATATTGCCCTTGCCCCTTGCGACAGCATCAGCGAGCTTAACAGCAATGCCTGCGGCAGGATTGGTGCCGCTTGTGCCGCAATAAATCGCACCTGCCAAGCCATCATCGTGAAGCTTCGTATAAGCTCTTGCAACAAAAGAGCCCATACTATGACCGAAAATGATAACAGGCTTATCGGGGAACTGCTCACGGGCATAGCTCGTGACGGAATAAGCATCAGCAACAAAATTTTTCCAACCGTTTTCCTCACCGAAAAAGCCAAGCTGGCTTTCATCGGCAACTGATTCACCGTGACCTAAATGGTCGTGAATAAAAACAGCATAGCCGTTTTCCGCCATAAAGCGTGCAAATTCGTTATAACGCTCCTTATGCTCCGCCATACCGTGGAGGATTTGGAAAACCGCCTTTGTGTTTGCCTTGACAACGGGCGAATAATAATATCCGCTGATATTAACAGGTTTTAATGCAGACGGAACGGTAAATAAAGTTTTTTCCGCTTTCATCGAATAACCACCTTTATATGTTTGTTTATATTATGATTATATCATATTTAAGCTGCTTTGTAAAATCTTACTTAACCTTAATTGAGGCAAAGCAAATCTTTTTTCTGTTCCAAGTGTATGTAACAAGAAGCTCATTTTCGCCTGCGATAATTGCAGGATAAGAATATTCGCCAGGCATACTCTCAAGCACAACACCCTCACCCCAGCTTTTGCCGTTATCCGTTGAACAAATTACGGTTAAAGGAGTGCGTTCGCCCCAATTCTCTTTGACAGGGTTGGAAATAAGGAAAAGTCTGCCCTTCGCATCCTTAACAATATCCAAGCCGCTGTTGTTGTTAAACAAGCCTGTTTTGTAAGCCTTTGACCAAGTTTTGCCGCCGTCAAGGGAATCACTGCGGTAGACATATCTGCGGCTTGTACGCACAAGCATGTGAACATTATTCGGCTCAGATTCCCAAAGAGTCGGCTGAATCATGTGAACAACCTTACCGTAGCGGTTTGGGCGCTCGACAAATTCGGTTTTGTTCCAGCTTTTCATATCGTCATCCGATATATCAACAAAGCATCGCCAATCGTCATTCTGCTCGGTTGATGAGGGGGCAACAATTCTGCCGCTCATCAGGCGGATTGCCTTGTTTTTGACAGGACCTCTGCCGCCGCTTGTATCACCCTCAACAAGCTGAACGGGCTTTGACCAGCTTTTGCCGCAATCGGTTGAGGTTACATAATATGTTTGCCATTCGGCAATTTTTTTGCCAACCTTGAAGAAAAGTACAATAGTACCATCCTGCTTTTTGTAAAGCACGGGATTCCAATGAGGAACATTCTCATCAGCTGTAATTTTAATCGGCTCACTCCAGCCACGCTTACTGCGTCTTGAAAACCATATATCAACATCGTCCTTGCCCTCTGCCGTTCCGCCGAACCAAGCGGCACCGATTTCGCCGTTATCCATTTCGACAAGGGTTGAGGCATGGCAAGCCTTAGTCGGTGCGTTTTTATCGATTATATATTCTTTTTTAACTTCAAAATTCATAGCGAAAGCTCCTTAATTTCATATAATAAAATCATACCAAAAACGCAATATAAAAGCAAGCATTTTAAACACAAGTTACGCATAAGATTTTTTTGAGGTGCTATTATGCGGAACACAAAATTGCTTTTATTCAACACGCTCGTTCTCACCGCAACAGGCTTCTTGATGAGGAGCATTTCGGTTACATTCAATGTTTACCTGACGAACAAAATCGGCGTTGCGGGAATCGGTCTTTTTCAGCTCATTATGACTGTTTATTCACTTGCGGTCACTTTTTCGGGCGCAGGTGTCAAGCTCGCCGCAACAAGGCTTATAACCGATTGTATGGTGCAGGACAGAGGTCAAATGCGCTCGGCTATGAAAGCCTGCATAAGATACAGCCTTACAGCAGGCTGCTTGATTTCGGCAATTATGTATTTATGCTCAGGGCTGATAAGCCGAAGATGGATTGCTGACGAAAACGCCGAAATCTCACTCAAGCTTTTGGCACTGAGTCTGCCACCTGTTTCACTTTCCGCTGCGCTCAACGGCTATTTTACCGCAAGAAAAACAATATCAAAATATGCCGTTGTTCAGCTCATTGAGCAGTTTGTTAAAATCGTTATCACGGTAATGAGCATTTCTGTTTTTGCCGCAAGGGGTACAGCCTATGCCTGTGGCGCAATTTCGGGCGGAATTACTGCGGCGGAGCTCATCTCCTGCCTGCTCTCTTATTACCTTTACAGGCGTGACAGGGAGGCAAAAACAGCATCGGCGAAAAAAGGAAATATGCGCAAAAAGCTGTTTGCAATCGCCTTGCCCGATGCAATCGGTTCAGGTGTGCGCTCCGTACTGCTGACGGTCGAACACCTGCTTATTCCCAAGGGCTTCAAAAAATCAGGTCAAAACTCGGAAGAAGCATTGAGCGTTTACGGCAACATTCACGGCATGGCGTTGCCGATCGTGCTTTATCCAGCAACGGTGCTGACCTCGCTTTCCGGTCTGCTTGTGCCCGAATTTGCGGCATATCGGGCAAACGGAAAAAGCGAAAAAATCGATTTTCTCGCTTGCCTTTGCCTGCGCTTCACATTTATGTTCTCAATGGGAATTTGCACCTTTATGTTCGCTTTTTCCCTGCCGCTTTCGCTTTCGATTTACCACAGCGATTCCACCGCAGATTACATAAAGCTGTTAAGCCTGCTCATCCCCGTAATGTATATGGACACGGTTGTTGACGGAATACTTAAAGGACTTGACCAACAGCTTGCTTCAATGCGTTATAACATTTTCGATTCGGCTCTCTGCGTCGTTCTCGTCTATACAATTCTGCCTGTCTATGCGGTCAAGGGCTATATATTCATTCTCTTTTTCAGCGAAATAATCAACTTTTCGCTGAGCATTAACCGCTTGGCAAAAATCAGCTCCCTGCAAATCAACCCTTGGCGTGACCTGATTAAGCCGATTTTGGGAGCAAGCGGCACGGGTGCGGTAATCAACATTTTGATGACGGTCTTTGGAATAGAACGCAGCACTAAGGGCGGTTTGATTATTGCCGCCGTCGCCTTCACATTCATTTATACAGCGGCTCTCTACGGCTTAAACTGCATCAACCGCTCGGATTTGAAATTTTTTAAGCAGGCAATCGGCAACAGGGCTTGACTATGGCAAATTATGGGCGTATATTGTAATAGTTCAAGAATTTTTAAGAGGGTAAGGAAATGACTGGATTACTAATAAAGCTTTTCATTAAGGATGCGGAGAATACCTCATCCCCCAAGGTTCGTGCAAAATACGGCACACTCAGCGGCATTGTCGGAATAATCACAAATATCATTCTCAGCGCAGTTAAGCTTGCAATCGGCTCTTTAACCGGCAGTATTGCAATCACAGGTGATGCGCTCAACAATTTATCCGATGCGGGCAGCTCCGCAATTTCTCTGCTCGGCTTCAAGCTTGCATCAAAGCCTGCCGACAAGGAGCACCCCTACGGTCACGGCAGAATCGAATATATCTGCGGCTTGGGAATTTCGGTTGTGATACTGTTTATGGGATATGAGCTTATCAAAAGCTCGATTGAAAAAATCATCAGCCCTGCCGCACCGCAATTTTCGTGGACAGCGGTCATCGTCTTGGCTGTTTCAATTCTCGGCAAGGTTTGGCTTGCTGTGTTCAACAAAAAAATCGGTTCAAAAATCAATTCGGGAACGGTTGATGCGGTTGTTGCAGACAGCATCAGTGATGCGCTTGCAACATCGGCTTCAATTTTAGCACTTGTGCTTTCAAACTATTTTTCCTTGCCGTTTGATGGCATATTCGGCGTTATCGTTTCCTGCTTTGTTATTTACGCAGGCTTCGGCGCATTCAAAAGCACAATATCTCCCCTGCTCGGCGAGCCAATCAGCCCCGAAGCAACAAAAGAAATCGAGGAAAAAATTCTCGCTTACGACGGCATAGTCGGAGTGCATGATTTGATCGTTCACGATTACGGTCCGAGCCGCCGCTTTGTAACCGCTCACGCCGAAGTACCTGCTGACACGGATATTATGGAAAGCCACGATTTGATTGATGTTATCGAGCGTGATTTAAACGAAAGCACAGGCTATATTTTCACAATCCACATGGATCCAATCGTCACAAACGATGAGCAGACAAACATGGCAAAACAGCTCACCGAAAAAATCGTCAAATCAATCAGCGAGGAGCTGAAAATACACGATTTTCGCATTGTTGCAGGACCGAGCCACACCAACTTGATTTTCGACATCGTTATCCCGTTCAGCGTTAAACAGTCGAGTTCGGAAATTATTGCGAAAATCAACAGCGAGCTTGAAAAGCAAAACAGCAAATACTATGCGGTCATCACCGTTGACAGAGATTATACTTAACCGTTTTGAGGGCTTTTGTTCATTTTGACAAAAGCCCCCTTGTTTTTGTGGAGTTATTT
>CAYQRS010000082.1:0-7866 GCA_964419825.1 uncultured Eubacteriales bacterium | reverse complement strand
CCAGAGGTCCGATCGGCTTGCCCGAACTCACAACAACAAAATTCATCATCCGTGGCAACGGTCAAACAAGATAAATATAATGTTATTTAAAAGCCGTTTGTTATTGCGGCTGACAATCGACAAAAAGCGAGTGATTATTCTCACACGCTCAAACATTTTTTTGGCAAAATTCACTTTAAATTCTTTTTTGGCTTGCAAAAATTAGTTAATTGTGTTATAATGCTAACATTACTGAATAGGAGTGGTGCAAATGTCAGCTGAAACTGCAACAGTTTCAACGGCCGAAAAGGTACACGAAGTACCCAACCAACAAAATCGGCGTTATGTCGGTACTAAAGAGACCGTAGCTTATGTCCTTTACGACATTTCCGAAAGCTTCCACATCAACAAGTACCAGGATGTTTTCGTTACCGATATTTTGAAGGTCAATTTCGGCTTCCAAACCCTTGTCAACTCCGTAGTCGGTATTTGGGACGTTATCAATGACGTTTTACTTGCCGCAATCGTTGACAAAACAAGAACCCGTTGGGGTAAATTCAAGCCTTGGCTTCTTATGTATGCTCTGCCCGGCGTTGCTTTGATGATTCTCTATTGGGCATTGCCGATGTTCTTCGGTGGCACAGACGCATACTATATGCCTAAACTCATTACATATTTTGCCCTGCAGATGGTTAAAAACGTTGCCGATTCACTCAAGAACATTACTCGTACGGGTATGCTGGCTACGATCACACCAAACATCATCGAACGAACCCGATTGATCACGCAGGCTAACCTTTTCTCAGGCTTCGTCGAAAAAGCGCCCGAAATTGCAATGGGTGTCCTCATCGATGTTTTCAGCCGTACCGAATCGCTCAAGGTTCATATGAGCACGCTTTACGTTTCAGCAGGTCTCTTCTGCTCAATCGTTGTCGGTATTCTTACAATCTTCTTTGTATTAAGCACTAAAGAGCGTATTATGCAAACGGTTGACAAGCCCACGCTCAAGACAAGCCTCAAGTCACTTATTTCCAACAAGCCCTTGTTGCTCATCACTCTTGAACAGTTCCTTGCACAGTTCTCGCTCAACTCAGGTCTTAACCTTTACTACATCAACGTTCTCGGTCTCGCTTCGATGTCAACAATCGTCGGTATCCCCGGCGCTGTTGTTTCACCGCTCAGCTACACCTATGTTCCCAAGCTCAGAGAAAAGTTCTCAACAAAAGCTCTTTGGATCTTGGGCTCTCACACCGATAACGTGCTGATGGCTTTGGTCTTCCTCATCGGTTATATCAATAAGAGTTACAAGAAGCTCAGCGTTATGATCCCTGCATTTATGATGCGTGAAACTCTCTTCATGACTGTTTACGGTGTCAGAAAAGTTATTCCCGAAGAAATGCGTAACGAAGCCATTGACTACGGTGAATGGAAGACAGGTTACCGTACAGAAGGTATGACAGGTGTTACACGTGGTCTTGCTCAAAAGCTTGTTGCAACATTGGGTAACGCACTCAGAACCTTCCTCCTTTCAAAAATCGGTTATACTCAGGGCGCAGGCTTCGGCGGACAGAGCGAATCAACAGAGTTCTCACTCTTTGCAATGTGCACTGTTCTCCCCGTTGCAACAGGTATTCTTTCAATCATCCCCAAATTCTTCTATGACCTCAGCGGTGAGAAGAAAGAGCGTATGTATCGTGAGCTTTACGAACGCCGCCAGCTTATCAAAGAAAGCGTTGACAGAAGCAACGCTGCCGCTGAAATCAACAATTCAGAGGAACAATAATTCAAATGCAAAATCCACCCTTTATCGGGTGGATTTTTTCTTTGCTCAAGGCAAACAAATTATATATAAAGTTGTTGATTTTCAGTTTAAAATATGGTAAAATTGTAAAGATAGAAAGGATGGTATAATTCTATGAAAAAACGCATTATAGCTATTGTTCTTTGCGTGGCAATGTTATGCTCCGCAACAGCTCTCCCCACTCTCGCCGCAAGCGAATACTCATCAAGTGAGCAATCGCTCTACACAATCGGCGAAAAAGCTCTTCAGGGCATCGTCGGCTTGATTGCAGGCATGATCAAAGCTCCGAACTCCTGGAAAAACGAGAGCGAATATACAGAAAAAACCTACAAGCCCAATGAATTCATCGACGAAGCAGCAGAATATGCTGTTTGGAAGGTTGGTTACGGCAGCGGTTCGCTCCAAACAGGCGATGAGCTTAGCTGCTATGTCGGCGGCAGTCTTGCTGTTACAAAGAAGCTTGCAACAAAGGTTTGCGACGATCAGAGAGTCAGAACCGTTGCAATGTCAGATGGCAGAGGTATTACAGTTTTTGCAAGCGTTGACACATTCGGTCTTGCTAATTCCGAGGTTGAAAAGATTCGTGCGATGATGGCTGAATACTGCGCTGAAAAAGGCATTAACTCAATCAACATTTCCGCACTCCACCAGCATAGCTGCATCGACACCTTCGGCATGAACGGTGACCTCATCGGCGCACTCTTCATGAGCCCGATTCGTAACATCCTCGGCATTGAGAATCCGAGCGGTCAGTCCCCTGCTTTCATGGAAAACTTCTATAAGGTTGTTATCGCTTCAATCAAAGAAGCTGTTGAAAATATGCAGGAGGGCAGACTTACATACGGCTCAACTGACATCAGCAAATACATTCGTGACAAGCGTGATCCTCAGGTGTTCGACCCCAATATGAACGTATTTAAGTTCACACCTGCAAACGACGGCAAGGAAACCTACATTGTTAATATGGCTATCCACTGCGTTGGTATGGGCGCAGCAGGCACAACCGTTACAGGCGATTATCCCTACTACATGGAGCAGGTTCTCAAAGAAAAGAAGAACGCTAACTTTATGATGATTCAGGGCGCTGAGCTTGCCATTTCCTCAAGATATGACACAGACCCCGAAACAAACGCCGCACTTGTTGACCCCGATTATGTTGAAGAATACGGCACTCGCTATGCCGGTATGGTTAAATTTGGCAAAACTCTCGGCAACATCCTTTGCGATGTTGATTGCAACCAAGTCGTTGAGCCGATCCTCAACTACGCTACAAAGACCTACACCTGCGAAGCAAACAACAACATTCTTGTTCTTGCCGCAAAGGGCGGTCTTCTCACTAACACAATCGTCAGAAGCGGCATTGGCAAATACAGCGTTGTAACAGAGCTTGGCTATGTTGAGCTTGGCAAAGGCTTTGCGATTGCCATTGTTCCCGGTGAACTTGCACCCGAAATTGCTTTTGGCGGTGCAACAACTGCTGAGGACTCTTGGCAGGGTGAAGCTTGGAACTATCCTGCAATCAAGGACAAGGTCGGCGGCAGAAAGCTCCTTGTTTTCGGCATGACAAATGACCAAATCGGCTATATGCTTACAGATAACAGCTGGCATTCATTCCTTTGCGAGAATGAAGAAATCGTTACCGCCGGCGATAAGGCAGGCTCAACATTCATTGAAGCCTTCTACGGTTTGATTAACAACCTTTAATTTGTGCTTGCTATTTCCAAATAATAGCAGTATAATACTTAGCGTAAAATAATTATTGGAGGCTAATATGAAAATTCTTGTTATTAATGCAGGTAGTTCATCACTTAAATATCAGCTTATCGATATGACTACCGAGCAGATGATTGCCAAAGGCATTTGCGAACGCATCGGCGTTGACGGCAAAATTGAGGGCAAAACCGCTGACGGCCGTTCATTCGGTTTCGATGTTCCTCTTAGCAACCACACTGAGGCTTTCGTTGAGGTTAAAAAGGCTCTTACTCAGGGCGATTGCAAGGTTATTGATGACCTTTCGGAGATTGCCGCAGTAGGTCACCGTGTTGTTCAGGGTGGCGATATTTTCAACAAGAGCGTACTTATCGATGAAAAGGTTATTGAGGATATTGAAAGCCTTTGCGACCTTGCTCCTCTCCACAACCCTGCACACATTCAGGGTATGAGAGCTTGCTTTGAGGTTTTCGGCAAGGATGTTCCTGAGGTTGCTGTTTTCGATAACGCATTCCACAGCACAATGCCCGCAGAAGCTTACACCTTCCCCATCCCCTACGAATACACAGAGAAATATCACATCCGCCGCTACGGCTTCCACGGCACATCGCACCGCTTTGTCAGCGCACGCTGTGCTGAGGTCATGGGCAAGGATATTAAGGATCTCAAGATCGTTACCTGCCACCTCGGCAATGGTTCATCAATCACCGCTGTTAAGGGCGGCGAGGTTATCGACACAAGCATGGGTCTTACTCCCCTTGACGGTTTCGAGATGGGCACACGCTGCGGCGCTGTTGACCCCTCAGCAATCCTTTTCTTGATGAAGAAAGAGGGTTGGACACCCGACCAGACAAGCGATGTGCTTAACAAAAAGTCAGGCTATCTCGGCGTTTCAGGCGTTTCAAGCGACGACCGTGACCTTCTCAAGGCTATTGATGAGGGCAACGAGAGAGCTGCACTTGCAAGAAAAATCCTCAAATATCAGGTCCGCAAGGTTATCGGCAGCTATGTTGCCGCAATGAACGGCGTTGACGCTATCGTTTTCACAGGCGGCATCGGCGAAAACACCTTCGACCTTCGTGAGGATGTCTGCAATAACCTCACATACCTCGGCATTAAGATTGATGCTGATGTTAATGCAACTCTCATCAAGGGCAAGGAGGGCGAAATCAGCACAGCAGATTCGGCTGTTAAGGTTTTTGTTCTTCCCACAAACGAGGAGCTTGCAATCGCACGAGATACTCTCCAGCTCGCATCAGCTAACTGATAAGCTATCAAAACATCAAAAAAGCCAACCGTTTAATACGGTTGGCTTTTCTTTTTGCTGTTAAGCTTTTAATCCTCTTTTGCAGCCTTTGTTTCGCAATAAAGGCAACGATAGACCTTATTCTTTTCATCGGTCAGCTTGAAAATTTGCGGCAATTCCTGCTCGGTTGAGGTAATGCAACGAGGGTTTTTGCATTTGATAACATTCGTAAGCTCTTTTGGAAGCTGTAAATGCTTTTTCTCAACGGTAATCTCATTTTTGATTATGTTAACGGTTGCACCGGGATCAACATAACCGAGCAAATCAATATCAACATCGAAATCCGAATCGATTTTGATTATATCCTTTTTGCCCATCTTTTTGCTTGAAACATTCTGAATGAGGGCAATACAGCAATCAAGCGATTCCAGACCGAGAAGATTATAAATCTGCATTGCTTTGCCGGAAGTAATATGGTCAATAACGATACCGTTTTTGATTGAATCGATTTTCATATCACTCCACCTCCAAAAGCTTTAATATGAGTGCCATTCTGATGAATTTGCCGTTGAGAACCTGCTTGAAATAGCAAGCTCTCGGATCGTTATCGATTTCAACGCTGATTTCGTTAACACGGGGCAATGGATGGAGAATTGCCAAATCGCTCTTGGCGTTAACCAATCTTTCGGGGCGAAGAATATAACTATCCTTAAGGCGCAAGTAATCCTCCTCATTGAAGAAGCGCTCACGCTGAACACGAGTCATATAAAGCACATCAATATCGGACATAACGCTGTCAAGGTCGGTTGTTTGAACATAATCGATATTCTTGGCCTTGAGTATATCCTTAACATAGCTCGGTAGCTTCAATTCAAGCGGAGAAACAAGCACAAACTTCACATTCTCATACCTTGAAAGTGCGGCAATGAGTGAATGAACCGTTCTACCGAACTTGAGGTCACCGCAAAAGCCGACAGTCAAATTACCCAATCTGCCTTTTTCACGGTAAATTGTGAGCAAATCAGCAAGAGTTTGCGTCGGGTGGTTATGACCGCCGTCGCCTGCGTTGATAACGGGAATTGAAGCATTCATTGCGGCAACAAGCGGTGCGCCCTCCTTCGGATGGCGCATTGCAATAATATCAGCATAGCAGGAAATTACCTTTGCTGTGTCTGCAACGCTTTCGCCCTTTGAGGCCGATGAGCTCATTGCCTCCGAAAAGCCGATTACATTGCCGCCAAGCTCATACATTGCCGCCTCAAAGCTCAGACGGGTTCTTGTTGACGGTTCAAAGAACAGCGTTGCAAGCTTTTTGCCCTTGCATTTTTCGCTGTATTTTGAGGGATTGGCAATTATATCGTTAGCCTTTGCGATAAGCTCATCGATTTCGTTAACATCTAAATCGAGAATGTCAATTAAGCTTCTCATTTTGCTCCTCCAATCCAACTCTCATCAGAGGGATTGTTACGGAATTTAATGAGCTTTTCAATATCTGCGTGGGCAATATAGCCTTCTTCTGCGGCAACCTCTGCAATGCAGTCAAAGTTTGTCAGGCTGACATTCTTAACCTCTGCGGCTGCAAGGCGATCAAGACCCTTTTGCATACCGTAGGTGAAGATTGAAGCGATGCCGAGAACCTCTGCGCCTGCTTCACGCAAGGCATCAACAACATCGATAACACTGCCGCCTGTTGAGATAAGATCTTCAACAACAACAACCTTTTGACCTGCTTCAAGCTTGCCCTCAATACGATTCTGTCTGCCGTGATCCTTGTTTGAGCCACGGACATAGCCCATCGGCAAGCCCATAATTTCAGCTGTGATAGCGGCATGAGCGATGCCTGCGGTTGAAGTGCCCATAAGAACCTCAACATCAGGATAATTAGCTTTGATTATCTCTGCAAGTCCGTTTTCAACATCCTTACGAACCTCGGGAGCTGTAAGGATAAGGCGGTTGTCACAATATACGGGGCTTTTAATTCCGCTTGCCCAAGTGAAAGGCTCTTCGGGGCGGAAGAAAACAGCTTTAATTTTAAGTAAATCCTTAGCGATAAGTTTCTGCATTTCTATATCTCCTTTTAACTTTGATTAACCGACAAATTCGGCAACGCAACGCTTATAAGCCGCAACAGGATCTTCTGCGGCGGTAATCGGTCTGCCGACAACAATATAATCGCTGCCGATTTCTTTTGCCTGTGCAGGTGTCATAACTCTTGACTGGTCACCGATATCACCATCAGCGAAGCGAACGCCTGGAGTAACGGTCAAGAAGCTCTGACCGCAGGTTTCGTGAACCTTGCCTGCTTCAAGCGGCGAACAAACAACACCGTCAAGCCCTGCCTTTGCGGCATTGCTTGCATAGTGCATTACGACCTTATCAATCGGCTCATTGATAAGCAGATCTGTCTCCATTCGCTCCTGATTGGTTGAAGTGAGCTGAGTTACGGCAATGAGAAGCGGTCTTGTTCCGTCAGCTCTTGTTAAGCCCTCAAGACCTGCCTGCATCATTGTGATCGTGCCGCCTGCGTGGAGGTTGCACATATCAACATCAAGGCGAGAGAGAACAGCCATTGACTTTTTAACTGTGTTCGGAATATCGTGAAGCTTAAGGTCGAGGAAGATTTTGTGACCTCTTGCCTTGATTTCCTTAACAATCGCAGGACCTTCGGCATAAAAAAGCTCCATACCGATTTTTACAAATGGCTTGCAATCAACAAATTTATCGAGGAAGTTCATAACATCAGCCTTGCTTGCAAAGTCACAAGCTACGATTACATCCTTACCCATTAGTGTGCGCCTCCTATAATTGATGATAAATTATCTATTTTGTATTTTTCCATTACCTTTGGCAAATTATCAATTATGTCACGGCAGGCAAACGGATTGACAAGGTTCTGTGCGCCGACCTGAACAGCCGTTGCGCCTGCGAGCATCATTTCAATAACATCCTCCGCACAGGCTATGCCGCCCATACCGATAATCGGAATTTTAACAGCCTCATAAACCTGATAAACCATACGGATTGCAACAGGCTTAATTGCCGGACCTGAGAAGCCACCCATTTTGTTGGCTATAACAGGCTTTTTTGTGCGCAAATCAATACGCATACCGAGCATTGTATTGATCATACT
>CAYQRS010000081.1:0-8076 GCA_964419825.1 uncultured Eubacteriales bacterium | reverse complement strand
TGCCTGCTCTTTTATAATTATTACAAGAAAATTAAGAAATCTAACAAATAACTTAAAGTCATTGACCATAGGGTGGTTTTATGGTAACTTTTAATTAGAAAGAAACAAGGAGATATTGAGCATGATTGAAATTATGAATGTCACCAAAGCCTTCGGTGATTTCATCGCAATAGACGGATTGAGCTTTAAGGTTGATGACGGCATGATTTACGGTCTTGTCGGTTACAACGGTGCAGGAAAAACGACCTTGCTCAAAACCGTTGCCGATGTTTATCGCCCCGAAATCGGCAAGGTACTTATTGACGGTGAGGATGTTCGCAACAACCCGAAAGTTAAGCAAAAGGTTTTTTACGTTCCCGATGATTTATATTTCATCCCCTACTCCAATATGGAAAAGATGGCGAAGTTCTATTCTGGCTACTATCCTAATTTCAGCTTTGATACATTCCGCAAGCTTGCCGATGCGTTCTCACTCGACACAAAGAAGCGCCTTAACGGATTTTCCAAGGGTATGCAAAGGCAGGCTGAGCTTGTTCTCGGCTTATCAACCCACCCGACTGTGCTTCTGCTTGACGAAAGCTTCGACGGGCTTGATCCGCAAAAGCGTGCAATCGTCAAAAGCCTTGTCACCGATTATGTTAAAGAAACAGGCACATCGGTCATAATCTCCTCGCACAACCTGCATGAGCTTGGCGACATCAGCCACAGAATCGGTTTAATCAACGGCAGAAAGCTTGCACTTGACTGCTCTGTTGACGAAATCAGCCAGAATCGAAGCAAAATCAGAGCAGTTTTCAGTTATGACTTCGGTGAGGAAATACTCCTGAACATCAAGCACAAAAACTTCGATAAAGACGGCAAAATCATCACATTCTCATCAACCGAGCCGTTTGAAGAAATCCAAAATAAGCTTGCAGAATATAATCCCCTGCTGTTAGAGGAATTTCCGCTGAGCCTTGAGGAAGTATTTTTGGAAGAAATGGAGGGTACGGATTATGACTTCTCAGAAATCTTTAAGGAAAAATCATAATACTGCCTTTGCTTTCCGCCAAGGACTCAGTAACTGCGGAGCTGTCGGTGCGATTTACGGCATCATTATGTTGTTTTTCTATCCATACAGCTCATTCACCACTCTCTATTCCGCAACCCAAAAATACAACTCCGCTTTAATGCTCAATCAGCTTGATTCAAGCACAATAAACCCTGCGGATAAATATTATTTCTATTTTAATTCGGGCGATACGCTGATCTTGCTCATCGGCATCACAATCATTTTCAGCGTGATTATGGGCATCACGGCGTTCAAATTCATCACGGATAAAAAGACGGTAAATGTTTATTACAGCCTCGGAATTAAGCGCACAAAGCTTTTTGCCGCAAGATACTGTTCAGGTCTTATACTGCTCTCACTCGGCGTTATTGTTCCACTTGCCCTTTCCGCACTCATTAACGGAATTTACCTGGGCTTCAACGCTTATTTATTTAAGGCTTTGAGCTTTTCTATTCTCAGCCTTTTGAGCCTGGTTCTGTTTTTCTATTCGCTCACAGCCGCCGTTTTTTCAAGCGTCGGCACAACAATTGAGGGCGTATGCTTCACGGGCATAATTGCGACTTTACCGACAATTTTCTTCTTCTGCCTGCATGTTTTCAGTTCCGCATTCCTTTACGGTTGCAGCTTCAGCATTGATTATTACCGCACACCCAGCGGCATATATGAAACAGGCAATTCCCTCATCAGGCAGATGGCGGTTTACAATCCTCTGCTATATATTTACGAAACTCTTGCGCCGTATTTTGTATGTATGAAGCGTGACGGAAAGGCAATCCTCACCGCACGTAGCTTTGAATATTACGAAACAGAATGGCTCAATCCCAACTTCTCCTGCATTTTGGCGTGGCTTGCGATTGCTGCTGTTTTGGCGGTAATTGGAATCATTATTTTCAACCGCAGAAAGGCCGAAATCTGCGGCTTCATCGGCACAAACAAGGTTATGAACTTCATCGGTTCATTCATTTTCAGCTTTGGAATATTCACGGTGACTGTGGCAATCCTGCAAGAAAATTCCGCAATGATTTCCTTGTTGGCAGGCTGTTTGGCAATGATAATATCCAGCCTTGCCGTTAACCTTTTCCTGACACGCAGCTTGAAGCAGACACTCAAAACAAGCTACTGCGCCGCAATACAGGTTGCAGCCGCAATCATAATTGTTGTTATTTTCAAAACAGGCTGTTTCGGCTATTCAAGCGCTCAACCGAGGCTTGAGGACATCGAATCAGCTCAAATCTCTTCAATCACTGTTGACAGCTTCACCAAGCTGAACGCAATGCTTGATGACACCGATACGATATACAAATACACAACCTCAAACGACCTTTATTACGATTACACAAGCAAGGAGGACATTAACAAGGTTACGGCAATCCACAAGCATTTGATTGAGCTTGCCAGTGATAATCTTGACAGCGACAGCTATTATGATGCTTCCGTTTTAATCCGATATATTCTCAAAGACGGCGATGTGTTTATGCGCTATTACAGCCGTGCCGACATTAACACGCTTGAGGCAATGGTTAATATGGCTGACACAGACGCTTACGATAATATGCTTGATTACGCCTTGTGTGACGAGGATAAGCTGCTTGAATCACTCGACAGAGATGAATGGGATTTGAGCAACACCTACAAGGTTATTGCGGTTAATTCTTCGCTGAGGGCCGATGATTATAAATCCATCAATATAACCTCGGAGCAACAACTCCAATTAAGAAAGGCGATTGCAAGCGACCTCAAAAACACAACGGCAATGCAGCAATTCTGTCCTCAAAAGCCTTCAATCGGTTATATCGTATTCTATGACACAGCATATTTCAGCGAAAAAAATGTTACCGAAGAAGATCTGCACAACTATGTCAGTTTCAACAGCTTTGACGGTAAAACGGTTATTCCGTTAAACGAAAATATGAGTGAAACGATGCGCTTCATAAAAGAAAACAAGCTTGAGGCTCTATTTACGCCGTGCGAGGCGAATGAAGTGGACTATCTCAGCTTCACCCCCGCAAAGCTGACAAGCCGCTACAGCGGCATCAATTTCACTTTCCAATTTTTTGGTGAAACGGTATACCTCCCCATTGATATTGAGCTTGGCAAAAACAAAATCAAAGACCAAGAACAAATCGCCGAGCTTCTTCCCCTCACCCATCTTAATTATTTCACATTCAATGAGGGCTATGTTTGCTACATTCACTATAAAGACGGAACGGTGGTTAGAAAATACATCACCAAAGAAAATGCCCCGAATTATGTAAGCAGCTTTGAATATTAAAAAAACAGCTTCCTATGCAAAACATAGGAAGCTGTTTTTCGTTGTCTAATCAAAAATATTTACGCAACCATTTAATGCTCAAATCTTGCCATTGGGCAAAATCGGCATTACCGCCGTCAACGCAAACGCTCGGCGTTGCAAGAGAAGCGCCATGCCTGCCTTCGGCAAAAATATGCACTTCAAAGGGCACATTGTTTTTATCGAGTGCATCAGCAAAAGCAATCGTGTTTTCGATTGGCACGGTTTTATCGTTGCAGGTTGAAAAAATAAATGTCGGCGGAGTTTGAGCCGAAACAAAATCAGAGGTTGAGGGGAAATCACAGGCGCAAACGCTTGAGCTGCTGCTCAAAATGCAGGGGTAGCCGAGAAGCAAGGCGTTCGGCTTATCCTCGCAGATTGTTGCAAGGGCGCTAGCAAGATGACCTCCTGCGGAAAAACCGATTACCGCAACCTTGTTTTTATCAATACGGTAGCTATCGGCATTGTCACGGATATGCTTAATAGCACGCTTTGCATCGGCAAAGGGCGTTTCAAAATTATAATCCGTACCACGCTCACCGCAGGAATAGCGCAAAACAAAGGTTTGATAGCCCTCCTTGGCAAAGAGCATTGCAATCGGCTCTGCTTCCCTATCGGAGCAGAACCGATAACTGCCGCCCGGAATTACAAGCATAGCAGGTCTGAGAGCCATATTGGGCATTTCTGCGGAATTATCGAGCAAATAAGCAGTTAAGCTGACGCTTTCATTTTCCGAAAAATATTCAGTAACGATTTTCATTTTTAATCCTTATAAACCAATTTTTCGTTGATTGATTTAATCATATTTTCATCGAGCTTCAACAGCTTCCTATCATAAGTGAGGATGCCGTTGACCTCATTTTCAACATCGCTGACCTGCGTATAAACAAGGGCGGAAAGACCGAACCTGATGAGCGGAATTGCTTGCGTTGTGTGCAAACGCCTGTAAGCATTTGAAAGCGTGCGCTTATTCCTGAACATCAAATAGCCGAAGCATTTTTTGATATTCCAAACATGACCCTTGCAAACATTGCTGTAACCGCCGTACTCGCTGATAACAAAGGCTCGCTTATCACGCAAATAAGGATGCAAAGGTAAAATGTATTTATGTATGCTCTTGAAATCGCCTGCGAGCTGGTCATACCAACCGCTCGCGTGGTCAACAAATCGGGTTGGATCAAGCTCCTTGATGTGTGCGGCAACGTTCTTGGCATCGAACTGTCCCCAGCTCTCGTTAAAAGGAACCCAGCAGCAAATGCTGACGCAGTTATAAAGATTATCGACCATTTCATCAAGCTCTTCACGGAACCAAAGCTGTGCCTGCTTATCCTTACGCTGGAACATTCCTTCAAATCTATCGGTGAAAATCTTGATGCCTATATTCGGCAAAACGCCTGCAACAAAGTTTTTCACCTTACAGCCGTTCGGCATATCCTGCCAGACAAGCATACCGACCTTATCACAATGATAATACCAGCGTGCAGGCTCAACCTTGATATGCTTGCGCAGCATATTATAGCCCAAATCGTGCATTTTTTGGACATCGTAGAGCAACGCCTCATCGGTCGGAGCAGTCATACCGCCATCGGGCCAATAGCCTTGGTCAAGCAGACCTTTTTGGAAGTATGGCTTGTTATTGAGGCAAAGGCGTGTATAGCCTTTTTTATCCTTTGCGAGGCTGAATTTGCGCATACCGAAATAGGATTTCACGCTGTCTGTAACCTTGCCGTCAACGATAAGCTCAATGAGCAAATCATAAAGGAACGGCGATTCGGGCGACCAAAGCTTTTGATTCGGGATTTCAACCGTGCCGCAATTTTGGAATTCTGCGCAAGAAATAGCGGCTTCGCCATCGAAAACAGTTGCCCTAACCGTTGCCGAAGCACTAAGCTCAGCGGCGATATGCAAAGAAGAAGTATCAATATTCGGGGTAAGCTTGAGCTTTTTAACATAGGTTTCAGGCACACATTCGAGCCAAACAGTCTGCCAAATTCCGCTCGTTGCGGTGTACCAAAAGCCGACAGGCTTTGCAATCTGCTTGCCACGAGGTTGATCCGCTTTATCAGTTGGATCAATAACCTTAACTACAAGCTCAAATTCGTCACCGTTAAGGTAATCCGTAATATCAAAGCTGAAAGGATTATATCCGCCGATATGACCGCCGACTCGCTTGGAATTGACGAAAACATCGCATTTCCAATCAACTGCACCGAAATGGAGAATAACACGCTTGCCGCTGTAATCCTCATTAACGGTAAAGCTACGCCTATACCAGAGTGCGCTTTTTTCGTCAAGCTGTCTTTCAACGCCCGAAAGCTCACTTTCAACTGCAAAGGGAACAAGAATTTCGCCTGCACTCTCCCCCATTGCTTCGGCATCCTTATCGGTAATCGAATAGCTGTAAACGCCGTTTAAGCATTGATAACTGCTACGCACAAGCTGAGGACGGGGATATTCGCTTAAAGGACAGCTTTTGTCAACCTTATCTGCCCACGGCGTTCTTATTACATTCATAGTAATCTCCTTTATTTCTTAAAAGTATTGTCAATAAATGTTTCGCCAAAGGTGTAGGATGAAAGCTTTTTGTAATCTGCCTCATCGATAACACCGTCACGGTTCACATCGCCCGCATAATAGCAAGCCAGCGAAATATCGTCTTTGCCGATCAGACCGTTGATAATCATATTGAGAATAAACAAATCTGTGCCGCCGATTTTGCCGTCACCGCTCAAATCGCCGTAGATAACGAGATGAGCCATTTGTGTGCGGTTGCCATAGCTGTTGTAAGACGAAACGGTCATGCCGCTGAATACAAGCTCATTTTCATCGAGCGTTTCATAGTCCTCATAAGTGATGTCATATCTCGTATTGGCAACATACCTTTTGAAATCCTTAACCGTGACTTTATTCATCGGATCAATACCGACAATTATATTATAACCGTTGTTATTCTTGATGCCGAGACCTGATGTTGCTGTGAACGAAATCGCACCGCTTTGCTCAAAGACAGCGTTAACGGTCAGGTTTGAATATACTTGGTTGAAGAAAAGATCCCACCTTAAGAATGTGTAACCGCTGTAAACGGGATCTGCGGGTGCGTGAGCCGCACCGCCCTTTGTTGTGCCGACGAAATAATAAAGCTCATCAAAGCATTTAAAGCTGACACCGTAAATTATCGCATCTGCCTCAGATTCAGCCAAGACAGGATAATTCTCGCCCTGTGCCCAAGCGGTTTTCGTGCCACATTCATTCATATAGTAAGCTATACCGCCGTATTTGAACATATCGGCGTTGTGCTCAACACCGATTCCGTTTGACGGAGCAATACCACTGAGGTAATAAACGGTATCGAGTTCAGTTTCGCTTAAATCCTCATAAATAGCAGGTGCGGCATTCGTGTCCGCTGTAACAGAACCGTAAGCGAAGGAGAACAAAATCGTGCCTCCGTTTTCACCGGTAATGCCTGCTGCAATGTTCTTTGCCTTAATTGAACCAAGATTAACAACATTCAACAAATCGCCGTAGTTATCGCCACAGATACCTGCAACATAGGTATCACCTGAAACTGAGCCTCTGTTTTCGGCAAGGGTAACTGTGCCGCCTAAGAGCGAGCCTGATATACCGCCGGCATATTTAGTACCGCTAACAGTTGAGGATGATTTTACATTGCTCAAGCTACCGAACTGTGCGCCGACAATACCACCGACGTAAGAATTGCCGCCAACAGTATTATTCAGCGAGGAACAATCGAAAATATCGCCCGAATTCAAATTGCCGACGAAAGCACCGATATCTTCGTCACCTTTGAAAACGGAATTTTGAACAGTTAAATCGGATACGATGCAGCCATAGCCGAAACCAATCAAGCCTACACCCTCATCAACCGTATCGATATTCAAGCCATCAATATAATGACCGTTGCCGATAATCTTACCGCTGAATTTACTGCTTTTTGTGCCGATAGGCTCAATATTATTTTTGAGCGAAGGAACGCTGATTTTAATATCTGCTGTGAGAGAATAAACCTTATTGCCATAACCGTTGACATTATTAACAAGGTTGCTCAAGCTATAAAGGTCAGTCTCATCGGCAATGATATAAGGAGATGCCTGAGTGCCGTTGCCGCTGAAGCCGATTGAGTATTCAGCCTCACCCTCTGCGGCAAATTCAGGCCATTTTTCGCCCTGCGACCAAACAGAAGCGCCGTTAGCCTTATTCATTGTAACGGCAAGATAGCCACTACGGAACCAACTGTAAGGAATCGCAGTACCGATGGTTGAGGTGTAATAATTCTGACAGTAATACACATCCTCTGCCGTAACAGAAGCGCTTGCAGTTATCGGATAAATCTGCTCAGCAGTGATCTTACCGAAGTTGTAGCACTGCTTGAGCGTGGCTGTGGTATCCTCCTCAAGGAATGAAGTGAAGCCGCCGCCGATTTTGTTTGCGGTAACATCGCCTGTGTTGTAGGTATATGCCGCAACAAGCTTCGGGGTATCACTAATTATGCCCGATGCGTAATTGCCGCTGACGGGGGCAATATTAAAGGAATTTGAAATCTCACAGCTTTCACCGTAAGCGATAATACCTGCGGCGAATGCCACAGCATCAACGGGAGCATTGTTATTGCAGTTGACAATGCTGATTTTTTTGCCGCCGCCGACAATACCGCCTGCTCTATTATAAGAATAAATTGAGCCGTTGTTTTCGCAATCGGTAACGCTGATTACCAAAA
>CAYQRS010000080.1:0-8111 GCA_964419825.1 uncultured Eubacteriales bacterium | reverse complement strand
GTTCCCGCTTACTTCAGCGATTCACAGCGTCAGGCAACCAAGGACGCAGGTCAAATCGCAGGTCTTGAGGTTAAGAGAATCATCAACGAGCCGACAGCAGCAGCTCTCGCTTACGGCATTGATAAAGAAAGCGACCAGAAGGTTATGGTTTATGACCTTGGCGGCGGCACATTCGATGTTTCCATCATCGAAATGGGTGACGGCGTTCAGGAGGTTCTTGCAACAGCAGGTAACAACAAGCTCGGCGGTGACGACTTTGACCAGAGAATCATCGATTGGCTTGCAGACACCTTCAAGGCAGAGCAGGGCATCGACCTGCGTGGCGATAAAATGGCTATGCAGCGCCTTAAAGAGGCTGCAGAAAAGGCTAAGATTGAGCTTAGCGGCGTTACAACCTCAAACATCAGCTTACCCTTCATCACTGCTGATGCAACAGGTCCTAAGCACCTTGAGGCAACCCTCACTCGTGCAAAATTCAACGATATGACAGCAGACCTTGTTGAAAACACAATGGTTCCCGTTCGTCAGGCAATCTCCGATTCAGGTCTTAATGTCAGCGAAATCAGCAAGGTTCTTATGGTCGGCGGTTCATCAAGAATCCCCGCAGTTCAGGAAGCTGTTAAAAAGTATCTCGGCGTTGAGCCCTTCAAGGGCATTAACCCCGATGAATGTGTTGCAGTCGGCGCAGCTCTTCAGGCAGGCGTTCTCGGCGGCGAGGTTAAGGGTATGCTTCTTCTTGATGTCACTCCCCTTTCACTCGGTATCGAAACAATGGGCGGCATCAACACCAAGATCATTGAGCGCAACACAACTATCCCCGTAAAGAAGAGCCAGATTTTCTCAACAGCAGCAGATAATCAGCCCTCAGTTGAGGTTCACGTTCTTCAGGGTGAAAGAGAATTTGCAAAGGATAACAAAACTCTCGGTGTTTTCCACCTTGACGGTATTATGCCCGCTCCCCGTGGCGTACCTCAGATCGAAGTTACCTTCGACATCGATGCTAACGGCATTGTTCACGTTTCCGCTAAGGATCTCGGCACTAACAAGGAGCAGTCAATTTCAATCACAGCTTCATCAAATATGAGCAAGGAGGACATTGAAAAGGCTGTTAACGAAGCTAACCGCTTCGCTGAGGAAGATAAGAAGCGCCGTGAGGACATCGACACACGCAACAACGCAGACCAAATGGTTTACCAGAGCGAGAAGCTTGTCAACGAAAACGGCGACAAATTCTCCGAGGAAGAGAAAAATGAGCTTAACGGCAAAATCGAGGCTCTTAAAGAAGCTCTCAAGGGTGAGGATATGAACCTCATCAAATCACGCCAGGAGGAGCTTACAAAGCAGTTCAACGATATTTCCGTTCGCCTTTACCAAGAGGCAGCCGCCGCACAGCAGGCAGCTCAGGGTGCAGCACCCGATGCAAACGCAGGCGGTGAATATTACGACGCTCCCTTTGAGGATGTAACAGACAACAATCAATAAACCATAGTAATACGGAGTGGGAAACAACCCACTCCGTATTGCAAGCTATGAAAGAGGAACAATTTTGGCTGATAAACGAGATTATTATGAAGTGCTTGGGGTCAGCAAGACCGCAAGCGATGATGAAATAAAAAAGGCATACCGCAAAAAAGCTAAAGAATTCCACCCCGACCTCAATCCGAACGACAAAACGGCTGAAGAAAAATTCAAAGAGGCAAACGAAGCATACGAGGTGCTTTCAGACCCTGCCAAAAAGCAGAAATATGACCAATACGGTCACGCAGGCGTTGATCCGAACTTCGGCGCAGGTGGCTATGGCGGTGGTTTCGGCGGCGGTATGGATTTTGACCTCGGTGATATTTTCGGCAGCTTTTTCGGCGGTGGCGGCGGCTTCGGCGGCAGACAGGCGAACCCCAACGCCCCACGCAGAGGCAGCGACACTCAGGCAAGAGTTTCAATCAGCTTTGAGGAGGCGGCAAAGGGCTGCAAGCGCAGAGTTGATTTCAACCGTGTTGAGGTTTGCCCCGATTGTCGAGGCAGCGGTGCAGAAAAAGGCACAAGCGCAGAAACCTGCCCCGATTGCCACGGCAGAGGTCAGGTCAATGTTCAACAGCGCACACCCTTCGGTGTAATCCAAACCTCAAAATCCTGCCCCAAATGCGGCGGCAAGGGTAAGGTTATCAAAAGCCCGTGCCAAAAGTGCAAGGGCAGGGGTGCAATCAATAAAAAAGTCAGCGTTGAGGTCACGATCCCCGCAGGCATTGATGACGGACAGGTTCTCAATGTCAGGGGCGAGGGCAACAACGGCGTTAACGGCGGTCCTTCGGGCGATTTGCACGTTGGCGTTGCAGTCAAGGAGCACGAAATTTTCGAGCGTGACGGCTACAATGTCTGGTGCGATGTCACTCTGAGCTTTGCTCAAGCCGCACTTGGCGATACTGTTGAGATTCCGACGCTTGACGGCAAGGTGCGTACAACCATTCAGGCAGGCACACAGCCCGGCGAAATTATCCGTCTGCGTGGCAGAGGCATCCAACAGCTCAACGGCAGGAACAGGGGCGACCAATATATCCGCATAAAAGTCAACGTTCCCAAGAACCTCACCGCACGCCAGAAGGAGCTTCTGCGTGAATTTGATGCAGAATTCGGCGGCAAAAACGATGACGGCGAAGAAAAGAAAGGCTTTTTCGGTAAAAAGAAAAAATGATTGATACGCTTATTTTCGATTTAGATGGCACTTTACTTAACACGCTTGACGATTTGACGGACAGCGTAAATTACACAATGCAAAAGCTCAGCTGCCCCGTTCACACAACCGATGAGGTTCGTATGATGGTTGGCAACAGCGTCAATTTTCTTATCGAATCCGCCCTGCCAAGCGGCAGCAGCGAAGCCCTCATCAGCGAGGGAGTTGCTGTTTTCGAGCAGCATTACCACGGCAATATGCGCAACAAAACCGCACCATACAGCGGCATTGAGCAAATGCTTGCCGAGGTTAAGGCAGGCGGCTACAAGATGGCAGTTGTTTCCAACAAAAGCGATGGCTTTGTCAAGGAGCTGACCGCAGAGCTTTTCGGCAAATACATTGAGATTGCCGTTGGCAGAAGTGACAAAATGCCACGCAAGCCTGCACCCGATACCGTTTTTTACGCATTGGAACAGCTTGGCTCGCAAAAAGAAAACGCCGTCTACATCGGTGACAGCGAGGTTGATTGCAAAACCGCCAAAAACGCAGGCATGCCCTGCATCGGTTGCCTTTGGGGCTTCAGAGATGAAAAAACGCTTGCCGAAAACGGCGCAAGCACAATCATATCACACCCCGAACAGCTTATGAAAGCAATCGCCGAGCTTCAAGCTTAATTAAAAAACCGTTCAATTAGCAAAGCACCGCCAAAGCCAAGGCGGTGCTTTTATTATTTGCAGACTGTATTGAATTGTTGCCGTTTTTACAGTATAATCAAAGCAGACTCTAATTCAAATCAGGTGGAAAGAATGAAAAAAAGCAACGAAAAGACAAATGTAATGAGGATTTTGGATCAGCGAAAGATAGCCTACCAAAGCCATTATTACACTCACACCGACGCAGTCAGCGGCATTGAGGTTGCAACGGCGCTCAATCAAGATGAAAATCAGGTTTTCAAAACGCTTGTAACCATTGGAAACAGCAAGAACCACTATGTTTTTCTTGTGCCTGTAAGCCGTGAGCTTAACCTCAAAAAGGCGGCAAAGGCAGTCGGCGAAAAGAGCATTGAAATGATAAAATCAAAAGATTTGCTTGAGCTGACGGGTTATATTCACGGCGGCTGTTCGCCAATCGGAATGAAAAAGCAATTCAAAACAACGATAGATCTTTCGGCATCGGGCTTTGATACGATTCTTTTCAGCGGCGGAAAAATCGGCTATCAGGTCGAGCTTTCGCTTGATGAGCTCAAAAAAGCAATAAATTTTCAGTTGAGCGACATTACCGATTAAGAAAACCTCACATAAAAAGGCGGCAGAGAAAATTCTCTGCCGCACTGCTTTTATTCGGGCTTAGCCCTTTTCCACCTTGTTGTTTTGTAAAAAGCAACCGAAAGTGCTGTTGCAACGCACCAGCCGATTGGCCAAGCAAGCCATATTCCCGTTGTGCCGAGCGATTTTGAAAGGATGCTTGCAAGCACAACTCTCAAAACCAAATCGGTGAAGGTGGCAACCATAAACTTGTTCATTTTGCCTGCGCCACGGAGTATTCCGTCTGCGACCATTTTCATCGCAACGACGAAATAGAACGGCGCAAGAATATGCAGGATTTCGACGGCAACCTGCAACGCAACGCCCGAATCGGAATCGAGGAAGATGCGAGCAAGCTGTCTGCCTGCAAGCAGGTAAAGCGCCGTAAGCGGAACGCAAAGCGACCAGACAAGCTTCAAGCCTGCCTTGAAGCATTCTTTGATTCTGTCGAATTTCTGTGCACCGATATTCTGGGCGGTGAAATTGGAAATTCCGTTACCGAGGGTTGTGAACGAAGTGATGACAAGGTTATTGAGCTTGATTGAGGCAGAATAGCCAGCCATCGCCGCAGAACCGAAGCTGTTGATTACGCCTTGGATGATTATGTTGCCGACCGAAATGAAACTCTGCTGCAAAATGCTCGGCACGGCAACGGCAGAAATTTTCTTAAACAGCCGCCACGAAAACACCTGCGACTTTGCATCGGTATGTATTTTGGAAAAGCGCACGAAAACAACAAATATTGCAAGCAGACAGCTTATTCCCTGACATATAAATGTTGCCCAAGCAACGCCGTCAACACCCATTCCGAACGCCGTGACAAAAAGAATATCCGCACCGATGTTTGCAACCGACGAGCAGGCGAGAAAAATGAACGGAGTTTTTGAATCGCCCAATGCGGAGAAAATTCCCGTTGCGATGTTATAATAAAAGACAAACGGCAAGCCGAGAACATAAATATCAAGGTAGAGCTTTGAATCCGCCATAACATTTTCGGGTGTGTTGATGAGCCTCAAAAGCTCCTCGCCGAAAGCCATGCCCAGGCACATCAGCACTGCGCAAAGCACACCGCCGCCGATAAGCGTTGTGTAAACGGCGGTTTTGAGGTCACGGTAATTCTTCGCCCCGAAAAGCTGAGAAACGATAACCGAGCAGCCGATATTACAGCCGAACGCAAACGCAATGAAAACCAGCGTGATCTCATAGCTGTTGCCGACCGCCGCCAAAGCATCCTCATTGATGAATTTACCGGCAACAAAGCTATCCGCAAGGTTATAAAGCTGTTGAAAAATCACACTGCCGAACAGAGGCAGGCAAAATTGCCACAGCACCGTTGACGGTTTTCCCACCGTTAAATCCTTATTCATTTTCAGACATCTCCCCTGCCCAATCGGGCAAAATTTCAGCCGAGCGGCAATGCCGTCGGCTTTTTTGTTGCCAATATTTTAGTATAAAATCGCTTGTATGTAAAGTTAATAAAATGAATTGTCGCTATTACACGGCGGTTATGACAAATCCGCTCCAGCGTCTGCCTGCTCATTCAGCCCTGTAAGCCGCTTTTTTGCGTTGACAAGCATATAAACTGCCATCGCAACAATAAAGGCAGAAATCACCGCACCGCTCAACGACAAAAGCAGCTGCCTTTCCCCTGCGGACATTTCCGTGCCGCCGAAGGTTGTGAGCATTGTGTTTTCGAGCGTGAGCATCGACACGCACGCCGCCGCAAGCGAAATTGCTTTCGATGCCGAAAAAACAGGGCTGTTATATTTGCGGTACTTGACCGCATTGACGATTGCAACGGTGAGCGAGGTGAAAGTATAAGCCGCCATTGCAATAGTAGTAATTTCGTGGTGGCGAACGGTGAGATTTTCGTAAATCATATAAAAAATCATTGATGAAAGTGCCAAGTTTGTCAGCAGGAAAACAAAGCCGCAGGTGCGGTAATGCCTCAATTCTATGCGCATTTTTTCGCACGGGTTATGCCGCACGGTGTGGCGTGCAAGGAAGAAACGCATCAGTGCAAGCAAAAAATAATAAACCGCCAGCGAAAAGAACCACGGCGAACGGTGATAAATTCCAAGCCCAAGCTGAAGCACGGCATAGCCGCCGTTCCACAAAACATTCCCCGACAAGGTCACCTTCATTCGCAAATGTACATCATCAAACCACGCTTTTGCATATTTGTTTTCGCACTTAAATGCCCTCAAGCGGCTGATTATCTGCGGGAAACGGGTGCAACAAACCATCAGCGTATAGGCAGAAAGAACATAAGAGGCAATACGCAACGGATCATTTTCCGCCAAAGAGGTCATTGAATAAGCAAGCAAGCCTGCCGCCACGGGAAGCAACAGAATTATCACGGCGGTATGCGGAAAGAGTATAGCTTTTCCGAGCTTTTTTAATCTCATTTAATTTCCTCCCCTCGATTCCGCTCAGCAAAAAAGGAAGACGCTCCGTATAAGAAGCCGTCTTCCTTTCGGTTACATTAAACGGTTATTGACTCTTTAATTGTTTCGTAAAGGCGCTGGCCGATTTCGTTGACAAGCATCAAATCGCTCTTGTTGACAAAATCGCCGTTTTCCTCACGGTATTTGATGATTGCCCTCGCCTTTGCCGCACCGATTCCATCAAGCGTTTGAAGCTGCTCCGCCGAGGCGGTGTTGATGTTGACCGCATCGGTTGCCGAGGAAGAATACTGCGCCGTTGAGATTTTGGCAGGCTCGCTGTAAGCCGCCCAATCATTCCAGACGGAAAACGCAGCTGCAACGGAGCAAATCACCAGCAGCAGCGACAAAACGGTTCGAGTTCCTTGAGCCATTAAAACTCTGCGATTTCGATTGTGTTGATGACAACGTCGTTAACGGGCTTATCTGCCGCACCAACCTCAACATTGGCGATTGCGTCAACAACATCCATGCCCTCAAAGACCTGACCGAAAACAGTATGCTTAAAGTCAAGCCACGGTGTGCCGCCGACATTTTTGTAGTTTTCAACTGTTTCAGTCGGGAAGCCTCTGTCGGTAAGCTGTTCCATCTGCTCCAAAAGGTCACGGCTGACTTCATCAGCCTGAACGATGAAGAACTGACTGCCGTTTGTGCCAGGGCCTGCGTTAGCCATTGAAAGAGCGCCACGGAGATTGTGAAGATCAACGCAGAACTCATCCTCAAAATTGCTGCCCCAAATGCTCTCGCCGCCACAGCCTGTGCCTGTCGGATCGCCGCCCTGAATCATAAAATCGTTGATAACACGGTGGAAAATCAGACCGTCATAATAGCCCTCTTTTGCGTGAACGGTGAAATTCTCAACAGCCTTGGGAGCTTCCGAGGGGAAAAGGCGAATTTTAATATCGCCCATATTGGTTTTCATAATTGCAATCTGCTCGCCTGCCTGCGGCTTTTCTAACTGTAAAATCATTGTTATTCTCCTTATTTATTAAAGCTCGATGTCGAATGCGTTATATGTGTAGAAGGTCAGCCTTACGTTGTAGCTCTTTTCAATCTCGTTGGCGGCAAAATATTCATCGCCGTACCAGAATGAGGAGAGATAAAGCCCATGCTTACTGCCTGCCCAAGTGGCATTGAATTTTTCCTCGGCAAGCTTTTCGGGGAGCTTATCCTCGGTTTTGATTAAGCCACGGTCAGTCGGATCGTAAATTTTGAAACCGCTTTTTTCAAGCTCAAGGATGTATTCACGGTAGGCCTTGTAATCAAGATCCTCAACGCAAAATTCATAAACATAGCCCTGATCGTTCTTGGACTCCTTATAGTAATCGAAGAAATCTGCCAAAGCGGGAATATCTGCAAACAGCTTTGAATCAGGCCACGAATATTTACCCTCGGGGCAGGTGGTCGTTTCGGCAGGTGCGCTCGTCGGCTCATCACCGCCGTTACCGCCGCAAGCGGCAAGGCTGAGAACAGAAATCAACGCCATAAGCAAACAAAGTAATTTTTTCATCGTCATCAATCCTTTTCATTAACTAATATTGATTATATTATAATTGTTTGAAAATAAATTTGCAATGGTTTTTAAAATATATTGCAAAAAGACTTGAAAAATTTTAATCTTTTGGTTATAATCATATTTGTTGAATTTAACATTTGCTTGTGTAGCTCAGTTGGTAGAGCAGCTCATTCGTAATG
>CAYQRS010000079.1:0-8153 GCA_964419825.1 uncultured Eubacteriales bacterium | reverse complement strand
TTTGAGGTTACACCGCATTTTCTAAAATACTTCCTTATTCACCCAGAGCATTTCCGAACTGCGTTTTGTTTTTTTACAGAACCTTTGAGAGGAAGGTTTTGAGTCTTTCGCATTGCGGGTTGGAGAAAAACTCCTGCGGAGAATTTTGCTCCATAATAACGCCCTCATCGATGAAGATGATTTTATTCGCAACCTCACGGGCAAAGCCCATCTCGTGCGTAACGATAACCATTGTCATTCCGTCAGCGGCAAGCTCTTTCATAAGATCAAGAACCTCACCGACCATTTCAGGGTCAAGTGCCGAAGTCGGCTCATCAAAAAGAATAACATCAGGATTCATTGCAAGCGAGCGAACGATTGCAACACGCTGTTTCTGACCGCCCGAAAGGGTTGAGGGATAAGCGTTTGCCTTATCTTGCAAGCCGATTCTTTCGAGCAGCTTCATTGCATTGGCGTGCTCGTTGCTTTTGATTTCGGCAACCGATTTGACCGCAAGCTTTTCCTTATGGAAAATATTGTGGATAATTGCCTTGCGGCGGTCTGACTTGGCGCAAAGAATGGGCGAAAGCATAATATTTTGAATAACAGTTTTGTTGTTAAACAAATTGAAATGCTGGAACACCATGCCGATTTTGCGGCGGTGGATGTTGATGTTGACCTTGGGATCGGCAATATCAACGCCATTGAAGATGATTTTGCCGCCTGTCGGGTCTTCCATACAGTTGATGCAGCGCAGGAAAGTGCTTTTGCCTGAACCCGAAGGACCGATAACGCAAACAATATCGCCCTGATTGATTGTTAAATCAATACCTTTAAGAACCTCATGATTGCCGAAGCTCTTTTTCAAATCAACTACGTCTATCACTCTTGTTCAGGCTCCTTTCCATAATCTTAATTGCAACAGTAATCAAGCAAACAATCACGATATAGATAACCGCCATTGTGAGATAGGGCACCATAAACTCGTAGCTGTTTGAACCGATATAGTTGAAAGCAACATACAAATCGGTTGCGCCGATGAATGAAACAACAGAGGTTTCTTTGATAAGGGCAATGAACTCGTTGCCCATTGTAGGCAGGATGTTTTTAACCGCCTGCGGTATGACGATGCGGAGCATTGTTGTGCCGAAGCTCAAGCCGACACTGCGACCGCCCTCCATCTGACCGTAATCAACGCTTTGGATACCGCCACGCATAATCTCAGATATGTAAGCGCCGCTGTTCAAGCCGAATACCGCAATCGCAACCGTGACCGAGGACATATTGATACCAAGCAGCGGCATTGCAACATAATAGAAAACCAAAAGCTGAACAACCATCGGCGTGCCACGGAAAAGACCGACATAAAAGGTGCAGAAGCCGTTGAGAATACGGGGCAAGACCTTATACTTCGGTATAACACGGATTGTTGCGATGAGAACACCGATGACAATGCCGATTGCCAAACCTAAAACCGCAATTTTAAGGGTGTTTTCTAAGCCTTCAAGAACCTTGACATAGCCCTTGTATTCAACAAGCGTTTCGATAAACTTGTTGACCTTCAATTCAAAACCACTCATAAATTTTTCCTTTACATAGAATAAGGCTGTTTCGGAATTGGAAACAGCCTTAACGATTTTTTAAAGCTTAAGCAAGGGCGTTAATTGCCTTTGTTATGCAATCAGCAGGAGCTGAATCGATAATAACATAGTTAACGCCGCCGTTTTTAAGATCCTGAACGGCAAGTGAGCCGTTTTTATAGCCGACACATTGAGCCTTGAAGCCTGCAAAGCCCCAAGATTCATCACCCTCAACATAGAAGGAACCTGTTGTGCCGCTCTGAACACCGATTTTTGTATCTGCGCCGCAGGCATTGAGGATTGCTTCAACAGAAGCAGCATCAGTGCAAGCATCAAAGGTTGTATCGTCGCCCTTAACGATGAGCTTCTGGGCTGCTGAATAATAGCTGTTTGTGAAGGTTACATATTCTTCTCTGTCAGGCTTAATGGTAAGACCTGCCATTGCGATATCGCACTTGTGCTGACCGACCGAAAGGCAAACAGCATCAAAATCCATGTTGTTGATTACAAGCTCTTTGCCAAGCTCCTCGGCAAGGAGTGCGGCAATCTCCATATCGATGCCGTAATAATCTTCGCCCTTTGTGTATTCAAACGGCTCAAAAGCGGCGTTTGTTGCAACAACGAGCTGATCCTTGCTCTTGTCGTAGGCTGCCGATTTAACAGCTACAGGCTTACCATCGCCGAAATAATTGTTGCAGATTTCGTCGAATCTGCCGTCTTCCTTGATTTTTGCGATGAAATCGTTAACCTGTGTGAGAAGCTCGGGCTGATTTTTGTCAACACCGAAAGCGTATTCCTCCTCAGTAAGATTAATATCGATAACTTTAACAGCAGGAGTCTTTTCGCCGTCTGTTGAAGCTTTATCACCGCAAGCCCAAAGAGCGGTCAAGCCGAGCGTGAGGGCAAGAACAACAGAAATTACTTTAATAAATGTTTTCATTATTATTACCTCCTAAAATATTATCTTGATTATACCACTTAATGCAATGCAGTGCAAGTTTTTTAATAAATTATTCATAATTATTCATTTGCCGAGTGTCACAAACAGCAAAAAAGCAAAAAACAGCAGGGGCAACAGCCGTTACCCCTGCCGTATGAGAGTTTAATTATTCAGCCGATTCTTCGGTTGCTTCCTCTGCTGCTTCTTCTGCAACAGGCTCGATAAGAGCACGGATTGAAAGGCTGACACGCTTCTTGTCGAAGTCGATTTCGGTTACCTTAACCTGAACCTCTTCGCCGATTGAAAGAACATCCTCGGGCTTGTTGATGCGGCGGTCTGCAATCTGTGAAATGTGGATAAGACCGTCAATGCCGGGGATAACATTTGCGAAAGCGCCGAATGTTGTCATGCCGACAATCTTAGCTGTGCAAACTGTACCAACGGGATAATCACGGCGCATAATCTCCCACGGATTATCCTCAACCTTTTTGTAGCCGAGAGAAATCTTCTTGTTTTCAGCGTCAAGCTTCTTGATGTAAACCTCAACGGTATCGCCGACGTTAACAATCTCCGAAGGATGCTTAATGCGCTTCCAGCTAAGCTCAGAAATATGAACCATACCGTCAACGCCGCCGATGTCAACGAATGCACCGTAGCTTGTGAGTGATTTAACAGTGCCTGTGTAGGTCTGACCCTCTGCTGCATTCTCCCAGAAAGCCTTAGCCTGCTCCTTACGAGCCTCACGGAGAACAGTGCGGATTGAGCCGACTGCACGCTTGCGCTGCTTATTAACATCGATAATCTTGAACTGAACCTTCTGCTTGAGGAGCTGCTCAAGGGGTTCATCCTTTGAAAGACCTGTGTGTGAGCCGGGGATGAATACACGAGTGCCCTTGGTTGCTGCAAGAACACCGCCGTTAGCGATAACCTCGCAAACTGTGCCCTCAAGAACCTCGCCGCTCTCATGAGCTGCGCAAATATCTGCCCAAGCCTTTGTTGCATCGAAACGGCGCTTTGAAAGCATCATTGTGCCCTCTGCATCGTTTGTTTTCATAATAATAAGGTCAAGCTCATCGCCAACCTTGAGTTCCTTTGCAGGATCGGCTGTAGGATCGTTGCTATATTCGTCAAGTGGAATATATCCGGTCTGCTTACGGCCGATATCTACCTGAATCTCGCTGGGAGAAATGCTAACAACGATACCACGAACCTTTTGGTCGGTGCTGTAGCTTTTAAGGGATTCCTCAAGTGCTTCCTCGAAGGTCATTTCGTCGAATGACTTCTTGGGGGCATCCTCAATAGCAGCTTGTTCAGCGTTAGCTGAATCCTGACCAACTGCCTCCTGAGCAGCAATCTGCTCATTTTCAATGTTTTCCTTTACAATTTCAGACATGGTTTGTAGTACCTCCTTTATTATCACAGCAGGAGTGGAAGCTCCTGCGGTAACGCCAACAACAGAGCAACCGCTTAAATCAACCTTATCCGCTTCGCTTGCGTTTTCGATAAGATAGGTTTTGCAGTTCGGCTCACACACGGCTTTGAGCTTTGCTGTGTTCGAGCTTTGGCGGCCGCCTATAATTAACATTGCGTCACATTCGAGCGAAAGAGCATAAGCTTCATCCTGCCGCTCCTGTGTCGCACTGCATATTGTATCAAAAATAATTGCATTTGTACATAGTTTTTTTATCTTTTTTTTGCACAAATCCCATTCTTTTGTGCTAAAAGTGGTTTGAGCAACAACAAAAATTTCATTTTCGGCAAGCTCGGGGCGGTTTTCAATAATTTTTTCAAGCTCCTCTGCGTTGCGGAAAACGATACATTCTTCCCTGCAATGTCCGATTATTCCCTCAACCTCCGGGTGGGCACAATCGCCTGCGACCATCACGACAGAGCTTGCGCTCGGCTTCTCGGAAACGATGCGGTGAATTTTTTTAACAAACGGGCAGGTTGCATTACAGCAATCAAGACCAAGGCTATCGATTGCGTTTTCAACCTGTGCAGTGACACCGTGTGTGCGAACAACAACGGTCTCACCTTCATCCGCCTGCGACGGTTCATCGATGATTCGGCAGCCCTTGTTCGCCAAATCGTTAATAACATCGGGATTATGAATCAACGGACCGAGGGTGCAAACTCGCTTGCCCTCGCCGAGCATTGAATAGACCAAATCAACTGCCCTGTTTACGCCGAAGCAGAAGCCCGCTGTTTTTGCAAGCTTTATTTGCAATGTCCTTCCTCCCACAATGCAACGATTCTGTCCATAATCATATTGGCAACGGGACGCAATTCCTTGGTGGGAGTATCTTCGTTAATGCCAAGCTCCTCATACTTGATGATTTCACCAAAGCGCAGGGTGATTTTGCGGAAAAGTCCGCCTTTCTTTTCGCAGTAAACGGAAGCGGGCAGAATATCCGCACCTGTCTGCCTTGCAATCAGCGCAACGCCTGCCTTAGCCTCATGCGGCTTCAAATCCTTTGAGCGTGTGCCCTCTGGGAAAATGCCGATAACATAGCCGTTTTGGATAAGCTTGATTGCGTATTCGACTGCCGATTTATCTCCCCTGCCCCTGTTGACGGGGAAGGTGTTGAAATGAGTCAAAATCCAAGCGGCAATCGGATTTTTGAAAGCCTCCTGCTTGCCCATAAAGTGAATATAGCGAGGCGATTCTGCACAGAGAATTACGGGGTCAACAAAATGGATATGGTTGCAGGCGATAATGAACGCACCATCCTTCGGCACATTCTCAACACCTACGGTTTCAATGCGGATGAAAAACTTAAAGATCGGCTTGAATACCGCTTTGATAAATTTATAAAACCTTCTGTCACGAATTACGCTGTAATCAAAAGCCATTATATTTTCTCCTTAACAATTTTTTCGAGTGCCGCAACGACCTGTTCGAGGTTCATATCGGAGGTATCGACAAGCACAGCATCATCAGCCTGCTTGAGCGGTGCGATCTCACGGTGAGAATCCTGATAATCACGCTGAATCATTTCTTCAAGCACGGTTTGATAATCAGCTTCCATACCCTTTTGCAAAAGCTCATCATAGCGGCGCTTTGCCCTAACCTCTGCCGAAGCGGTGAGGAAAATTTTAACCTGAGCATTCGGTAAAACGACCGTACCGATATCTCTGCCATCCATAATGCAGTTGTTATCGGCGGCTATGCCCTGCTGTAAGCCAAAAAGAAAATCTCTGACCGCAGGGATAGCGGAAACATTCGATGCCGCCATTGAAGCTTCGGGCGTGCGGATTGCAAGCGAAACATCCTCTTCACCAAGGAAGACACGCTGTTCGCCGTCAACAAAGCGCAAGCTGACATCGGCATCGCTCAAGGTTGCGGTTACCTGCTCGGCGTTCTTGGTATCTGCGCCCTTACGCATTGCGTTCACGCCGACTGCACGGTAAAGTGCGCCTGTGTCAACATATATATATCCAAGCTCGGCGGCAAATTTGCGAGCAATGGTGCTTTTGCCTGCTCCTGCAGGACCGTCAATCGCAATATTTATCATAGCATATTCTCCTAATTATATATTGTTACCTGCGGCATATCCGGTTGAAAAAGCGATTTGCAGGTTATATCCACCCGTATATGCGTCAACATCGATGACCTCACCTGCGAAGCTGAGGTTTTCGACAATTTTCGATTTCATCGTTTTCGGGTCAAGCTCGCTGACTTTTATTCCGCCGGAGGTGACGATTGCCTCCTCAATCGGTCTGAAGCCTGTGACCGTGACCTTGAAATCCTTGAGCAGCTCAACAAGACCTGCACGCTGTTCACGGGTTATCTGGTTGGTTTTTGTGCTTGCCTTAATGCCCGAAAGCTTTGCGATAACAGGGATTAGCTTGCGTGGCAAAAGCAGGCTGAGTGAATTGATGTAATCCTTATTGGCGTTCTCCGCAAAATCCTTAAGCACACGCTTATCAAGCTGTTCGTGCGAAAGAGCAGGCTTCAAATCGATATGGATAACATATTTTTCGCTCTTCATTTGGCGCATGTGTGAGCTTGCGCTCAAAATCATCGGTCCTGAAACACCGAAATGGGTGAAAAGCATCTCACCGAAATCTTCATATATCGTGCGGTATTTTTCCGTATCCTCAACCTTGATTGCAACGTTGCGCAGAGAAAGCCCCATAAGTTCGGAGCAAAAGCCCTCATGCGCTTCGAGCGGAACAAGGCTCGGCTTCGGTTCAATTACTGTGTGACCGAGCTTGGAGGCGAGCATATATCCGTCACCTGTTGAGCCTGTTCCGGGATAGGATTTGCCGCCTGTTGCGATAACGACCGCATCGCACGGCAAGGCTTCGCCCTCCTCGGTTATAACAGCCGTAACAGCGCCGTCCTCCGTCGTAATATCGACCGCTCTGCCCTTGTGGAATTTCACACCGACGCTTTTGGTTGCGCCGTAAAGAGCATCGACAATATCCATTGAATTATCGGATTCCGGGAACACCCTATTGCCTCTTTCGATTTTCAACGGAACACCGTTGGCTTCAAAGAAATCCATTGTATCCTGTGGCATAAAAGCCGAAAAAGCGCTGTACAAAAACCTGCCGTTAACGGGAACGGCGGAAATAAGCTCATTGAGCAAGTTCTGTGCATTGGTCACATTGCATCTGCCCTTGCCTGTGATTACAATTTTTCTGCCGGGTCTGTCATTACGCTCAAGCAATGTAACGCTGTTGCCGTTTTCGGCAGCCTTGTATGCCGCCATCATACCTGCGGCACCTGCGCCGATGACAATAACATTTTTACTCATTCTCGGTTTTAGCCTCCTGCTTATCGTACACATCATACTCGTCCCAAATTTTTTCGAGCTGATTCAAATTATCGTAAACCTCACTGCGGCGGTTAAAGGTTGCGCCGACAATGAGCGCATTGATAAGGCTGAGCGGAGCAACAAGCGAATCCACAAAGCTCGCCATCGTGCTGCGTGCAATCAAAAGATAATCGGCATATTGCGCAATCGGTGAAAGCTCGCTATCCGTGATTGAAATTATCTTTGCGCCTTTATCGTGCATATAATGCAATGCGTTTTTTGTTTGGTTTGAATAACGGGGGAAGCTGATTGCAATGCAAATATCCCTTTCGTCAATGCGGAAAACCTGTTCAAAAACCTCACTTGCCCTTGCGCTGTCAACAAGAATGACATTATCGTAAACAGGGCGGAAATAAAATGCGATGAAGTTAGCAAGGCTCGCCGCCGAGCGGACACCCAAAATATAGATGTTCCTTGCATTGTTGATTGCCTTGACCGCACCGTAAAAATTCTCTTTTGAGGTTTGCTCGATCGTTGCCTTGATCATTGCAGCATCAGCGGCAAGCACAGTTTCGAGAATTTCGTTTTCATTGATGCGCAGGCAGGCGTTTTCCATACGCTGAACAGAGGTAAGCTTACTTCGTATAAGCTCCTGCAAATCGGTTTGCAGGGCAGGATAGCCGTCAAAGCCCAATTCGGTCGCAAAGCGCACGACCGTGCTTTCACTCACGCCGACTGTTTCGCCGAGCTTTGCCGCAGTCATAAAAGCGGCTTTATCGTAATTTTCGATAATATAATCGGCTATCTTTTTGTGCCCCTTTGACAGCCTTGAATAAAGGGCATCGATTTTGTTGAGGATTGATTTTGTCATAAATAAGCACACCTCCATTT
>CAYQRS010000078.1:0-8504 GCA_964419825.1 uncultured Eubacteriales bacterium | reverse complement strand
ATATATATGTAAAAAATTTTTTATCTGTTCATAAAATGCAGCCAAACAGCATACAATTCAATATACATTTTAATCGGATAAAAATGGCTTAAAATCAACAAATCGCATTTTTACCGCTGTATAAAATGACATAAAATGTCACAAAATAATTCCAATTAAGAATAATAATCCCCTTTTGACACTGTTTTGTAACCATTTGTAACTTTTTAGGTTTTTCACAAAAAAAGCCGATTTTTGCCTTTGGGAGATGGGAGAAGAATCGCAGATTTTGTGTTTGTTGCGAGAAAAAGCACAAATCCTTTAGTCAAATTGCACAAAACCAAAACTTTTTTTGATTTGACAATTCAGCAATTCATTACTATAATTCAAACCGTCACGGTCGATAATATAACTATCCGAAGAAAATCCCAAAGATTTTTCCAAAGAGAGCAGAAACTTTCTGCCCAAAATGTTAAGGAGCGATTAGATGATATCAAAAATCAAGACCAAGGCAGGCGGTAAAGGCACATTCCGCAGAATTATTGCTTTTGCAACTGCACTTGCTGTACTTTGCACGATCACCGCTTTTGCGGCTGAGAATGTAAATTACTATGTTGTGCTTGATGACGGAGAATCCAAAACCACAATATATACAAACAGCACATCACCCGAAGAAATCGTTGCTGAGGCTGAAATCAGCCTTTCCGCACTCGATATTCTCGACGTAAGCGATTTTGTCCCGGGCGAGGACAGCACAATTCGCATTAAGCGTTCCTGCCTTGTTGGTGTTAATGATTCACAGGGCACGGTTTATTTCGCATTTGACGGCACGGTTGCACAGGCTATCGACCTTGCGGAGGTCACCGTCGGCGAAAACGACATTATTAACTACGATGAAAACCAGAGCGTTACAGACGGCATGATTATTTCAGTTGCCCGTGCGTTCCCTGTTACTGTTAGCGCACACGGCAAACGCATCCACCTCGAAATGGCGGCTGGCACTGTTGAAGAGGCAATCAAAAAGGCAGGCGTTACAATCGGCGAGAACGATGTTGTCTCGCACAGGCTTGATGAGATTGTCAGCAGCGGTATGGTTATCTTTGTTGATGAGGTTATCTACAAAACCTCCAAAAAGACTGAAGCTGTTCCGTTTGAAAAAACAACAAAGAAAAGCTCAAGCTATCAGCAGGGCACCAAAAAGATTACAACAAAGGGTGTCAACGGCGAGAAGCAGGTAACTTATAAAGAAAAATATGTCAACGGCGTTCTTATCGACAGCGTTGTTGTTTCCGAAACCGTAACTAAGAAGCCCGTAACTCAGGTCACATCAATCGGCACAGCTACGGCTTACAGCATCAAAAAAGCCAACGGCGAGCCTTATTCAAGTCTCGGTTCGGTTGAACTTGATGAAAACGGAATCCCCAAGAACTATACAAAAATCATTTCAGGCAGCTCAACCGCTTATTACGGCGGCGGAACAACCGCTTCGGGCAGACCTGCGGCAGTTGGCTATGTTGCCGTTAACCCGAAGGTTATCCCCTATGGCACAAAGCTCTATATCGTTGCCACAGACGGCACGGTTTACGGCTATGCTATTGCTGCAGACACAGGCGGATTCGTAAATGACGGCAAAACCGTTGTTGACCTTTATATGAACACCTATGAGGATTGTGTTCAGTACGGCCGCAAGAACGTAAACATTTATGTTCTCGGCTAAATAACCGTGATTTTCACCACCGTGGGCGTTGACCTGCGGTGGTTTTTAATTTTACTTGACAAATACAGCAGATATATTATATAATAAGTCGAAACTTAATACTTCCCTTATTAAGAGCGGCGGAGGGGACAGGCCCGTTGAAGCCCGACAACCTGCAATAAGCAAGGTGTCAAATCCTGCGGTTTTAACCGAAAGATAAGGTTATATATTATCGCCTTCGGTTGACGGAGGCGTTTTGTTTTGTAATTTTACTTTTTCCAAGGAGGAGCTTTTTATGAGATTATTCACTTCAGAATCAGTTACAGAGGGACATCCCGATAAAATCTGCGATTGTATTTCCGATGCGGTTCTTGATGCAATCATTGCTCAGGATCCAACCGCAAGAGTCGCTTGCGAAACAACCTGCACAACAGGTCAAATTATGATCATGGGCGAAATCACCACAAGCGCAAATGTTGACATTCCCGCAATCGCAAGAAAAACCGTTTGCGAAATCGGCTATGACGATGCTTCCAAGGGCTTTGATGGCAACACCTGCGCTGTTCTGCTCGCTGTTGATAAGCAATCGCCTGATATTGCAATGGGCGTTGACCGTGAGGGTGCAGGCGATCAGGGTATGATGTTCGGCTTCGCTTGTGATGAAACACCGGAGCTTATGCCCTTGCCGATTTCAATGGCTCACAAGCTTGCTCTCAAGCTCACAGAGGTCAGAAAGAACGGCACGATGGATTACCTGCGTGCTGACGGCAAAACTCAGGTTACCGTTGAATATGACGGCGACAAGCCTGTCAGAATCGATACAATCGTTGTTTCCTCTCAGCACAGCGATTGCGTTGAGCAGGCACAAATCAAAGAGGATGTCATCAAGAATATCATCACTCCCGTTGTTCCCGCAGAATTCATTGACGAAAACACAAAGATTTATGTTAACCCGACAGGTCGCTTCGTTACAGGCGGTCCGCAGGGTGACAGCGGTCTGACAGGCAGAAAGATTATCGTTGACACCTACGGCGGCTATTCCCGTCACGGCGGCGGTGCTTTCAGCGGTAAGGATCCGACAAAGGTTGACCGTTCCGCAGCTTATGCGGCAAGATATGTTGCAAAGAATGTTGTTGCCGCAGGTCTTGCGAAAAAATGCGAGGTTCAGCTCGCTTACGCAATCGGCGTTGCTCAGCCCGTTTCAATCCGTGTTGACACCTTCGGCACAGGCACTGTTGCCGAGGAGAAAATTGAGCAGGCAGTTAAAAAGGTATTCGACCTCACTCCTGCCGCAATCATCAAAACCCTCGATTTGAGAAAGCCCGTTTACAGGCAGGTTGCCGCTTACGGTCATGTCGGCAGAAGCGATATTGAGCTGAGCTGGGAGAAAACCGACAAAACAGAGGCCATCAAAGCCGCTGTTGCCGAATAAGCTTTCAAAGGTCGAACGAAATGATTGATATACATTGCCATATTTTGCCGCAAATCGATGATGGTGCTTCCTCAATGGCAGAAGCGGTTGAGCTTTGCAGAATTGCCGAGCAAAACGGCATAACCCACGCAATCGCAACCCCCCACCTCATCCCGATGAACGGAATCGAAGAATTCGTTGAGCAGAGGGATGAACGCATTGAGCGATTGAAATCGGCCATTGCGGAAGAAAACATAAAGCTGAATATCCTCGCAGGTGCGGAGATATATGTTGACGATGATATTTTCTATGCGCCGAAGCTTGATAAAGTCACCCTCGCAGGCAGCTGTTACTGCTTGATTGAGTTCGCATTCAGCCGAGTCGGCTTTTCAAGCATCGTGCGTTATATTAAAGAAATCAGGTCAAGAGGACTTGAGCCGATAATCGCTCACCCCGAACGCTACGAATATATGCAGCGTGACTGGAATCTCATCAACCGCCTTATCGATATGGGTGTTCTGTTCCAAATCAATTCATCGAGCCTTTTAGGCGCTTCGGGTTTGGAGGCGCAGAAGCTTGCTCTTGCAATGGTTCAGACCAAGGCGGCTTCTTTCATCGCTTCGGATGCTCATTCCGTTGTGAACAGACCGAATGATTTGCTCCGCCAGAGCAGAGCCTTCCCCGAAATCGAGGTGCGCAGGCTCTACAGCGAAATGCTTAACGAGCTGCCGCAAAAAATAATCGAAAACGAAGATTTTGAACAATAAGCGTTTAAAGCAAATTTATGGCGAAAAAACAGTTTACAACAAAATTAAAATAGTGTATAATCGTTTTGATATACTCTAAGGGGGTAAAAAAATGCAACAAGAGAGAGCTTATTTAAGCCCTGCTAACTCAAACGGCGGCGCTTCTTCTTATGGCGAAACCGAAATCGATTTAGTCAGGCTTATAAATGTTCTTTGGCAAAAGATTTGGGCAATTATTTTGGTTGGCGTTATTTTTGCAACAGGCGGCTTCTTCTTCTCAAAGGTCACTTATGTTGAAACCTACGCCGTTAAATCAACCCTCGAATTCACAACAACAAAATACATAAAGGTTGCTGATGCAACAGGTAAAGAAGAATTGGTTACCGTTGTGGTCAACTATGAGGGTACGGATAATGACAGATATCAGTTCCTCCTCAAGAGCGATATTATGATTAACCGTATCATCGAAGCCACAGGCAGCAAATATTCCTCGGAGGAATTGAAGGAAGCGGTCAGCATTGTTGACGCTAACCCGAAAGAGAACAACGATGATTCCTCAGGCTTCTTCGATATTACCGTTTCAAGCCATGATCCGCAGATGTGCTCCGATGTTATGAAAGCCATCATCGATGTTTTCCCCGATTTCATTCGCAGCAGCTCAAGCACACTCGGTATTCGCCTTGTTAACTACCCCGAAGCTCCCGAGGTTGACAATAGCGACAATGCGGTCAGAAACGCCGCCCTCGCTTTCATCATCGGTGCAGTTCTTGTTGCAGGCTTGGCTGTCGTTGTTGAGCTTTACAACAACACGGTTAAAACCGCTGACGATATCCGCAACATCACAGGCACTCCGATTCTCGGCTCAATCCCCTATGTTGCCAAAAACACAGGCATCATCAAAAAGCATAACGCTCCTATGGGCGGCTTGCTGATAACCGATGAGGATAAGGTAAGCTTCGCCTTCGTCGAATGCTTCAAATCAATCAGAACAAAGATTGAGGGCTTGAGCAACAACAAGGGCTACAAAACCTTCCTTGTTTCCTCGACCTACGAGAACGAGGGCAAGACAACGGTTGCAATCAACATTGCTTGCTCACTTGCTCAAAAAGGCAAATCGGTTCTCCTTATCGATGCGGATTTGCGTAAGCCCGCAATTATGCGCACAATCGGCGTTAAGGATGATGATAAGAGCGGTCTTATCCCGATCATCAAAGGCAAATCAACTTACAAAGATTCCATTAAATATGTTAAGAGCTTGGGCTTGTTCCTGCTCCCCAGCGGCGGCATAACTCAGCAGTCTTCCGAAATCCTCGATGCAGACAAGGTTCGTGAGGTTATCGAAACTGCAAGAAACGAGTTCGATTTCGTTATCATCGATACTCCGCCTGCACGTGTTGTTTCCGATAGCTTGGTTATCTCGACTCTTGCCGATGCAATGATATTCGTTGTCCGTAAGGATCACGCAAAGATCAGTGAAATCAGCGAAACAATCGAGGAAATCACCGAAACAGGCATCGACATTGCAGGTTCTGTTATGACGATGAACGAGAACGAATCGCGCGGCAGAATTCTCAACAAGAATTACGGTATGCGTAATCGCCACAACAAATACAGCGGCTATGGCTACGGCTACAGCGGCAAATACAGCAAGGATGCTTACGGCTACGGCTATTACGGCGAAAAAGGCAGCTTCGACAGCAAAAAAGCCGCAAAGAACAGCGCCGAGCAGCCTCAACCTGAACCGAGTGAAGAGACTTCATTCGATTCAACAGAAGAATAACTCAATGCGGCACGCTTCAAACGAGGTGTGCCGCTTATTTTATATAATGTATAAGGGTGCAAAAGCACCTCTGCGGCAGGGCTGAGGCTGAGTTATACCTTAGAATTTTGTCGAAGAGAAGAATTTATCTTGAGTTAACCCTCCGCTTTTGGAAAAGCAAACCAAAATCAAGGGCATTTATGCACAAAAAACACAGTTTTTGTTTGTGCAAATGTGCAAAAGGGTTGCATTTTGCTAAATTTGTATTGACAAATACCCCAATTTGGTAATAATATATTAGTGGCTAATTAAGTGTGAAAGGGGATAGTGCCCCTTCTCACGGATTTAACGGCGTATATTCACCGTTGCGGATTGTCCGTCGCTCGGTTATTATAAGCGGTCGGTCGGCGGTATGTTCCCTCTTTCCGTTTCGGCAATATAAAAGCGGTTAAATCATGTTCGTCTATGGGTGCTTACGCTCCCGCAAAAAACAAAGGCGAAACAATCGCTAAATTTTTTGGAGGTGTAATACTTGAGTAAATCAAAAAAGATTCTAAGCTTATTCCTCGCCATGCTCATGATATGCTCAACCTTTACCGTCGGTGCGCAAGCGTACAAAGCCGGTTACAAGGATGCCGCTATCACAGAGTATGACTCGATCGATAAGCCGGTCTTTACCAAAGAACAGCTTGCCACGATGGTAGTCGATTACCTCGATAATATGGTTGCAGGTATCTCCGATAATCCCGTTATTACGATTCCGATCATCGGCGCAGAAATCAACCTTTCGAGCCTCGACAAAGCCCTCGACTCTGTTCAGGACATCTACACCGGTTCACTCTGGAACACAGTTAAAAATGTTGCAGGTCCTGTCGGTGAAGAGCTCAACTTCAACTCGCTTCGTTACGACAAAAAAGACCCCGCCGCAACAGGCTGCAGACGTTACGATTCCACTCAGAGCGACGTTGCTTTCCTTAAAGCAATCCTCGGCTTCCTGAAGGATAACGCAAGTCTCCTCGGTGAATACGGTTACGGCACAATTAAGAGTAAGATTGGTGCAACTCTCATGGGTCTTCTCGGCGACAACGTTGATGAGTATCTTGATGCTACCAACCTCATCAGAGGTATCCTCTATGATGAAGTTTATGACACAAAGAAGCATCAGAACGAGCCCGATTATCCCTATAAGAGATGGAAGCGCATTGACAAGAACACAATCTATGTTGATAGCAACCATACAGTAGTTAAAGACATGTACAATGTCGATACAATGCTTCAGCTCCTCGTTGATGACCTTATGGAACAGCTTGAAAAGAGCCTCGGTCGTTCTTTCAAGTGGGGCATCGAGCTTGACTTCTCAGATGTAGTCAAAATTAACAAGGGCAGCTTCTACGATGTTTTCGAGGCTGTACTCGCCCGTGCTTACAATCAGGTTCTTGTTCCTCTCGGCAACACAAAGTTCAAGATGTTCTTCTATGAATTCATCGGTGCAAAGAATATCGATGCTTTCGCAATCAAAGAAAGAACACCCGATGCTGAGGGCAACTACAAGACAATCGGTTATTATCTCGATGACACAGCAGCTATCAAAAAACTTCTTGATAATCCCGAATATACTTGCAGCGCTAAGAAGAGTGTTAAGCAGGCTTACGCCGATGGCGATTTCAACGATCAGATCACCAGCGTAAATCAGGATCTCAGCGAGATGCTTAACCTTGACTACGAAATCGGCACTTACGATTTCACAGGCAAGTATTTCTTCAAAGAGCTTAACAACATCCTCAAGGTTTGGGCTGACGCAATCGTTAAGGTTGACGGCTTCACATGGCAGGCAGGCTCAAACGATAAGCTTGTTGAAAACATCGTCAACTTCGCTAAGAGATTCATCGTTCTCTACGGCGAAAAGTATCTTGGCGATTTCATCACAATCCCCGACGATCCCGCAGAGATCGAGGCAATGGATTTTGAAGACATCGTAATCCGTTACGGTAAAGAGCTTCTTTACGGCTTCGCCGATAATATGCTCCTCCCCGTTGACGAATCCAAGGTTGACACAGTTCGTGAAATTGTTACATACGCTCTCTGCGAGCTTATCGCTGATAAAGTTCCGCAAAGCGATATTTACTCAAAGCTTGAAACAGGCGTTATCAATGCTGACAGTGATGAAGGTTGGAAGGCAATCGGTGCTGTTATCGCAAGATACTATGCAAACGGTTACACCAACATGAACCTTCCCGAGGGTCTCACCTTCGAGGAAACAATCACAGCAGCAGTTGAGTGGGCACTCAACAACTACGGTAGCATCCTCAGCTACACCTCCGACCTTGTCGGCAACAAGTCGCTCACAGCTTGGCAGAAGCTTGATAAGGTTATCTTCGGCCTTATCCCCGCTGACTGGCTTCCTCAGACAATGAGAACTCTCGATGCCAACGGTAATGTTGTTAACACCAACATCAACGGTAACTCACAGGCTCTTATTATGGATGGTATCATCGGTAACCTTCTTAACCTCAAGATTGAGTACATCTTTGATATCTTTGACAGAAACACATCATCAACAGCAAGCCTTAACAATACTGCTGTTGGCGCTGTTCTCGGTCTCCTCAAGAGCATCCTCAACGCAGTTATCGACGGCGCAATGCCCGGTGAATACTCAAGCCTCGAAGCTTTGATTCAGCCGGAATCACTCGGCGGTATCATCGAAGGCTTGCTTAAGGGTCTTTACACCTCAAATGTTATTCCTTCACCGGATTCAAATCTTATGGGCGGTCTTCCCCTTGCTTGTATGATTCTCGACCTTTCGGGCGAGCAGTCAATCGAAGACCCCGAAATCACATACCCCAATCAGGTTATCAGTGCAGGTCGTTCACTTAACGACACATCGATCACCCTCTATAACGCTTCAACAGGCGT
>CAYQRS010000077.1:0-8559 GCA_964419825.1 uncultured Eubacteriales bacterium | reverse complement strand
GCACTCAGCCTTTGGCGTATTGCCAACATATCTCCGAAGCTGATTTCGTGTCAAAGTACAGGAGGATTTTTTTTTATCGAAAGGAGTGAAAAAATGAAATACAGACACGAGGTTAAGCACGAAATCAGCTTCGGAGATATGTTGGCAATACGCCAAAGGCTGAGTGCTGTTGCCAAGCCCGACCCCCATGCAATCAATGGCAAATACGAAATACGCAGTTTATACTTTGATAACATTGCCGACAAGGCGTTAAAAGAAAAAATCGATGGAGTTAATATCAGGGAAAAATTCCGCATCCGTTATTATAATGCAGATACTTCTTTTATACAGCTTGAGAAAAAATCAAAAATCAACGGGCTTTGTATGAAAGAAAGCGCAACAATCACCAAGGAACAGGCGTATGCGATTGCAAGCGGAAATTACCGTGAACTGCTGAAAAGCGGAGTTCCTTTGCTTGCAGAGCTTTACAGTAAAATTATCAGCCAAGGCTTACGCCCGAAAACCATTGTCGATTACACGAGAGAGCCATTTGTTTTTGCAGCGGGAAATGTGCGTATAACTCTTGATTACAACATTCGCACAGGACTAACCTGTACCGATTTTTTAAACACAAGCTGTGTGACCGTGCCGACCGCAGGGCAAACAATGATTCTTGAGGTTAAATGGGATGAATATTTGCCAGATATTATCCGTGATGCGGTTCAGCTTGAAAACTGCCGTTCCTCGGCATTCTCAAAATACGCCGCTTGCAGAATCTATGGCTAAATTTCAAATAAGGAGTAATTCAATATGACATTCAATGACATTTTTAAATCAAGCTTTTTAGAAAACGTTTCAAGCGTGAGCCTCTTCGATATGGCTATCGCACTTGCGCTGTCGTTTGGAATCGGTTTATTCATTTTTCTTGTTTACAAAAAGACCTATCAAGGCGTTATGTATTCATCAAGCTTCGGAACAACGCTTGTTGCGCTCACGATGATAACCACGGTTGTAATTTTAGCGGTTACTTCAAATGTGGTTCTTTCGCTCGGTATGGTCGGTGCACTCTCAATCGTTCGCTTCCGCACGGCGATTAAAGAGCCGCTCGATATTGCGTTCCTCTTTTGGTCAATAGCTGTTGGCATCGTTCTTGCCGCCGGTATGATTCCCCTTGCGGTTATCGGCAGCGTTATAATAGGAGCTATTTTGCTCGTGTTCGTCAACAAAAAATCGCACTGCAACCCTTATATTGTTGTTATAACCTGCGCCGATTCTGCTGCAGAAAAAAGAGCAACTGAATTCCTTAATAATGCAAGCGAAAAATGCGTTATTAAAAGCAAGAGCGCAACCAAGGGCTTGATTGAGATGAATATGGAAATTCGATTGAAAAACGATAACACAGATTTCATCAACGCATTGAGCAATATGACAGGCGTTAACAGCGCTGTACTCGTCAGCTACAACGGCGATTATATGAGTTAAGGGGGTTAAGAAATGTCAACACATAAGCATTTTGATAAAATTTGCTGTGTTGTTCTTGCTCTTACGCTGGTTCTAACTGCCGCTTTTATGAACGGCGAAAAGCTCGGATTGAAAAAATCTTCAACCGTATTAGGCTATGAAACAATGCTTTTTGATACAAGCAAGGTTCACACACTCAACATTGTGATGAACGATTGGGATGAATTTACAGAAAACTGCAAAAGCGAGGAATATTATAACTGCACGGTTGTTATCGACAACGAAGCTTATAAAAATGTAGCAATCAGAGGTAAGGGCAACACTTCGCTTACTCAGGTTGAAGCATACGGCAATGACCGATACAGCTTCAAAATCGAGTTTGATCATTACGATGCAGCCAACACCTACTACGGGCTTGATAAGCTGTGCCTTAACAACATCATTCAGGATAACACCTATATCAAGGATTATCTAACATACCAAATGATGAACGATTTTGGTGTTGCCTCCCCTCTTTGCAGTTTTGTTTATATAACCGTAAACGGTGATGATTGGGGACTTTATCTTGCAGTTGAGTGTGTTGAAGAATCATTCTTGCAACGCAATTACGGCAAGGATTACGGCAAGCTTTATAAACCAGACAGTATGAATATGGGCGGCGGTAGAGGCAACGGAAAGCAGTTCAATTTTGACAATTTTCTTGATAGCTCCGAATCTGTATTAGAATCCGACACAGAGAGCAAATTGCCGCACAGCAACGCTTCGTTCACTCAAAAGCCAAGCAAAAGGAACAACGACGAAAACAATAACAAAAACAAAATTCCGCTTGAAATCCCTGAAAATCCTTTTGAAAGCGCAGAAAACAAAGGAGATTTTAAGGGTGGAGGCTTCAGAAACGGAAGTGACGATGTTTTGCTCAAATACATTGATGACGAAGCTGAAAGCTATTCCAACATTTTTGATAACGCAAAAACTCAAATCAGCGAGAGCGACAAGCAGCGGCTTATCAAGGCATTAAAACAACTCTCTGAAAATGAGGAAATCGAAAGCACGGTTGATACTAAAGCTGTTATACGCTATTTTGTAATTCATAATTTCGTTTTGAACTTTGACAGCTACACTGGCTCAATGATTCATAACTATTATCTTTACGAAAAAGACGGTCAGATGCAGATGATCCCGTGGGACTATAACCTTGCTTTTGGTGGCTTTCAATCAATGGGTGGCGCAACAAGCCTTATCAACTATCCGATTGACTCCCCTGTTTCAGGAGGAAACACCGAGGATAGACCGATGATTGCTTGGATATTCTCAAACGAGGAATACACTCAGATTTACCATGAATATTTTGCGGAATTCATTGCGGAATATTTCGAAAGCGGTTATTTTGAGGATATGATTAACTGTGTGAATGAGCTGATCAAGCCCTATGTTGAGAAAGACCCGACAAAGTTCTGCACATACGATGAATTTGAAAGAGGAATCAGCACGCTTAAAGAGTTTTGCCTGTTGCGTGCCGAAAGCATTAAATGCCAACTTAACGGCACAATCGGTTCAACCACCGATACACAAGCAGACGACACTTTGATTCAAGCGAATAGTATTCAAATCAGCGATATGGGCAGTATGAACAACACAATGGGCGGAGATATGCAAAATCCATTTGAGAATACAGCTGAAAACAACCCGACTGAAAACGGCGAAAAGCGTGAGGATAATCAAACAGACAAAAACGCACATCCGATACCGCCCGAAGACTTCAGCAACGGTGATATGACTCCACCGCAAATGCCAAGCGGCGAAAACGATGCAAATTTTAAAGGCGGTTCAATGCCGCAAATGCCAGACCACGGCAGAGAGAACCAAGCGAACAGTCAAGGCTCTGAGCGAGCCGAGGAAAACAGGGGCGAAAAAGAAAAAACGAATCCGATTTCAGCTTCGACAATTATTCTCGGCACAACCAGCATAGCCGTTCTCGCAGGCGGAATTATCTTTGCAATCAAATTCAAAAAACGCAAATAATCTATCAAGGCTCATTCAGCTTCGGTTGAGTGAGCCTATTTTATTTTGCGAATTATTGAAAATCAAGTCGGTTTATGTTAAAATACGAGTTGCATATAATACTATAAGAAGAAATTTTGGGAGGGATAATTTATGTTTACAGCCATAGTAACAATATTGACGGTATGCCTGTTTCTTTGGTTTGTTAAATTAACCGTTAAGCTGGCTTGGGGTGCAGCAAAAATAATCGCCGTTTTGCTCGCTGTTCTCGCATTACCGCTTCTGCTGATCGGCTTGATTTTCTTCAGCGGAATTTTCCTTTTGTTGCCACTGCTTCTGCTCGCCTGTGCAATAGGCTTGGTTAAATTGTTTTTATAATGTCGCTGCATTGAGGAAATATTTCACAACATCCGTTCAATTACTTTGTAAATTCGTCAACATTACATATATTTTCACAACAAATTCAGGCAAATGTCACATCTATTATCAAAATCACTGCTAATGTTGAATTTTTTGTAAATAAATGTTATAATATACGCTACATAATTTCAAGAAGAATAAAAAGGAGAGTAAAATGAAAACCAATTTATTGAAGCTTATTTCTGCCCTTCTTGCAATTTCAATTATTTGTTCTATGATTATTACTGCCGAAGGCTCATACGAGCTGACAACTAAGGGCAGCCAGATACCGATTATCCGCATCCAAGGTGACGGCGCACCTATTTCTGACGAAAACGATAACCTTGTTTTCCAATTCAACAAAATGGGTTCGACTCTCAATTTCGCAGATTTTTCAATTGAGGATGCCGCTAAGGATATTCTTATCCCCTACATATTTGAGGGCCTGACAAAAGACGAATTTGATAATTACTATCAAGCTATTGAAAAACACATCGGTGTTCTTTTTGAAAAGGCTCGCCTCAACAAAGACGGTGAGGTTGACAACGGCACAGGTCTTGACGGCTGGCGTGAATGGAACAACGAATACGGCGTTATCGTAGAAGCGGCACAAAAATACGAAAAGGGCTATTACGGCACTCACGATTACCAATTTTGGTACGATTGGCGTCTTGATCCCCTTTACACCGCCGATGAGCTTCACAAATACATTCAGCGTGTTAAAAACGGCACGGGTGCTGAAAAGGTTTGCATTACTTCAATGTGCCTCGGCACAGATGTTTTGATGGCATACATTGCAAAATACGGCACAGACGAGCTTCACGGCGTTTCGTTCGACGGCAGCGTTGTTGCAGGTGCAGAGGTTATCAGCCAATCAATTTCCGGCAAGTTCAATTTTGACGGCTACGCAATAACAAGATTCCTTCAGGACAGCGTTGAAACAAACGTCCTCAGCATTAATCCGTTTATCACCGATACTGTTGATATGCTCACTAAGAGCGGTCTTTTCCAAGCTATTGAGGATTACACCAAGGCAACAGTTTACGACAAAGTTAAGGAAGGTATTACCTCCTCACTCGCACTCGCAACGTTCTTCACCTGGCCCGGATATTGGGCGGCTGTTTCAAGCGAGGATTATGAAACAGCAAAGAATTTTGTATTCGGCAAGGAAGGTAGCGAAAAGCGTCAAGAATACGCTGGACTTATCGAAAAACTCGATAATTACGACAGAACTGTTCGTCAGAAGCTTCCCGAATTGTTACAGCAAATTAAGGACAGCGGCATCAATGTTGCTGTTATCGGCAAATACGGCGTTCAGATTACACCGATTGTTGAGGATAACGATGCGGTTGCCGACCAAATCGCAAGCTTGAGCAAGGCTTCATTTGGTGCAACGACCTCAACAATTTACAACACTCTCAGCGAAGAATACATCAACAACCGCAAAACCTTCGGTTACGGCAAATACATTTCCCCCGACAAGCAGGTTGACGCTTCAACTTGCTTCTTCCCCGATAGCACTTGGTTTATCAAGGGCGCAAGACATTCACATTGGACAGATATCGAAGACCAAATTACTTATACCGTTGTTAGCGCTGACAGACAGCTTACCGTTGATGATTTTGATATTTCACAGTTCATTATCTACGATTACGAAACTCAGCAAGGCTACAAGATGACAGAGGAAAACTGCAACACCTACTATTGGGAGGCTAACGCCGCTGAAGAAGATCCAAGCAACTTTTTTGTAAGAGTTATTTCATTCTGTAACTCATTCACAAAATGGATTAAATCGCTTGCAAACTTCATTTCAGAATCCACTTCACAGCCATCAACTCCACCCGAAGCTCAAACAACAGTAGCAGTTCAATAAAACAAAGATGATGATAATTTGAGCGATTATCATCATCTTTTTATTTGTGTGACAGGTCAACGAAATCAATATATAGTCAGATAAAAAAGCAGGCACACTTCAATTTCGAAGTGTGCCTAAAATATTATTGATTTTATCAGATGTCGCAGTTGTTGACCGTTCTGGGGAAAGGAATGACATCACGGATATTTGACATACCTGTCAAATACATTACGCAACGTTCAAAGCCAAGACCGAAGCCTGCGTGACGAGCTGAACCGTACTTTCTCAAATCAAGATAGAAGCTGTAATCCTCAGGATTAAGACCAAGCTCATTCATACGGTTGGTAAGCTTTTCAAGGTCATCCTCACGCTGACTGCCGCCGATGATTTCGCCAATTCCCGGAACAAGGCAATCCATTGCGGCAACCGTCTTACCGTCTTCATTGAGCTTCATATAGAATGCTTTGATCTCCTTGGGATAATCGGTAACGAAAACAGGGCGTTTGAAGACTGTTTCAGTCAGATAACGCTCATGCTCGGTTTGAAGGTCACTACCCCAATGAACAGGATAATCGAAGTTATCGTTATTCTTTTCGAGAATTTCGATTGCTTCGGTATAAGTAACTCTGCCGAAATCGGAATTAACAACATTATTAAGTCTGTCAAGCAAGCCTTTATCGATAAAGCTGTCGAAGAATTTCATTTCTTCGGGAGCGTGTTCAAGAACATACTTAATAACATATTTGAGCATATCCTCTGCAAGCTGCATATCGTCAGTTAAATCGGCGAAAGCAATTTCAGGCTCAATCATCCAGAACTCTGCAGCGTGGCGAGTTGTGTTTGAATTCTCGGCACGGAAGGTCGGACCGAAGGTGTAGATATTGCGGAAAGCCATTGCATAGGTTTCGCCGTTGAGCTGACCGCTAACAGTCAGGTTAGTTGATTTCGAGAAGAAATCCTCGCCGAAATCAACCTTACCGTCATCGGTTTTGGGAAGATTGTCAAGGTCAAGCGTTGTTACACGGAACATTTCGCCTGCACCCTCACAGTCGCTACCTGTGATGATCGGAGTGTGAACATAAACAAAATTACGCTCCATAAAGAAGCTGTGGATTGCAAAAGCAATCAACGAACGGACACGAAAAACAGCCTGAAATGTGTTTGTGCGAGCACGGAGGTGAGAAACCGTGCGGAGGTATTCAAGCGAATGGCGCTTCTTCTGCAAAGGATAATCGGGGGTAGAAGGACCTTCAACGCTTACAGATGTTGCCTGAATTTCAAAGGGCTGTTTTGCATCAGGTGTTGCAACAAGAACGCCTTTGACGATGATTGCAGAGCCGACATTGAGCTTTGAAACCTCTTCGAAATTGGACATATTATCGTGGAAAACCACCTGCAACGGCTCAAAGAATGTGCCATCATGGAGAACGATGAAGCCGAATGCCTTTGACGCACGCACGCTGCGCACCCAACCGCATACTTCAAGCTCCTTGTCAAAATATTTTTCTCTGTGCTCAAACAGCTCACGAATTGTGATAATGTTCATATATATCTACCTTTCAGTTGTTTTTCTCTCTCATTTTGCAATCTTTATTGTACGATGCTTCAACAGCGGAATTAACGGCGTTTTCAAAGCCACATTCCTGCAATTTTGCAACGCCCTCAATCGTTGTGCCGCCGGGTGAACAGACCTTATCGATCAATTCATAAGGATGCTCATCAGTGTTGAGGATTAAATCGGCACTGCCTTTAACTGCCTGCGCCGCAACCTCAAGCGCCAGCTTTTTGTTCATACCGAGCTTAACAGCGGCTCTTGCGAGCTGATCGATATAAAGATAGTTGAATGCGGGCGAGCATCCGCCAATTACGCCGAAAGCAGGGAACATATCCTCCCCTATTTCGAATGCACCGCCAAAGGATGAGCAAAAATCAAGCAAAGCCGATTTCTCATTTTCGGCAACTGAAGCGTTACAGCAAACAGCAGTTGCCGCACCGCCAACCTTTGCGTTGATGTTGGGCATAATTCTTGCGATTTTCGCCTCATAGCCGAGGAGGGACTTGATATAAGCGATATCCGTGCCTGCGGCAACGGAAACGATAAACGGATTTTTTGCGCTGAATTCAGCTTTGTTTGCAGCAATCAGAGCAGGAAAATCTTTAGGCTTGACAGCAAGGATGACCATATCACATTTTTTGATAACTTCTTCGGCGCTGTCGAGCGGCTTGACACCGTACTGTGCAACAGAATCAAGGCACGGCTTAAAGCAATCGTAAGCAAAGAATGAATTGTTGGCAAAGAAGGCTGTTTTTGAACTGCCGCAAATCAAGGCAGTTGCCAAATTGCCCGCGCCGATAAAACCGATATTCATTGTTGAAATCACTCCGCAATATTTGATGTGCAGTTGGGGCATTTTGTTGCATCAATTGCAATTTCACTTTTGCAATAGGGGCATTTTTTTGTTGTGGGAGCTGCGGGAGCAACAGGCTTTGCTGTTTTATCACGCAGAGTATTGATGCCCTTAACAAAAAGGAATATGACAAAAGCCATAATAAGGAAATTCAGCACAGCGCTGATGAATGAACCGTAGTTAAGGGTTGCAACGCCTGCTTCCTGAGCGGCGGCAAGCGTTTCGTACTTAACATCTCCGCTGAGCTGAATGAACATATTTGAAAAATCCATGCCCTTGGTGAACAGACCGATTACAGGCATAACAACATCGTTAACAAGCGAATTTATGATTGCCTGAAACGCACCGCCGATGATTACGCCGACTGCCAAATCGATAACATTGCCACGGGCAATAAATTTTTTGAACTCCTTAAACATAGCAACACATCCTAATTTTTTATCCATTATATCACAG
>CAYQRS010000076.1:0-8566 GCA_964419825.1 uncultured Eubacteriales bacterium | reverse complement strand
GAATTCCAGCACGTTAAGCCCGGTAAAGGCGCAGCTTTCGTTCGTACAAAGATTCGTAACGTTATTGCCGGCAGTGTTGTTGAACGCACATTCAGCCCCACAGATAAGTTCCCCACAGCTTACATCGAGCGTAAGGATATGGAATATTCCTACAACGATGACGGTCTTTACTATTTCATGGATCCCGAAAGCTATGAGCTTATCCCGATCAACGAGTCAGACCTTGGCGACAACTTCAAGTTCGTCAAAGAGAATATGACTTGCAAAATTCTTTCCTACAAGGGCACTGTTTTCGGCGTTGAGCCTCCGACCTTCGTAACCCTTCAGGTTACCCAGACCGATCCCGGCTTCAAGGGCGACACTGCTACAAACGCAACAAAGCCCGCAACTCTTGAAACAGGCGCAGAAATCAAAGTTCCGCTCTTCATCGATGAGGGTGAGATGATCAACGTCGATACCCGCACCGGCGAATACATGAGCAGAGCATAATCACGCTTTAAATTCATTATTTTTATAACCAAAAGGGAGGCAATTACCATGGCAATGACATTGACCGAAAAAGCAGCATACATCAAAGGCCTTGCAGAGGGTCTTTCACTTGATGCTTCAAAACCCGAAACAAAAATCATCAACGCACTCATCGACCTTGTGGATGACCTTGCTCTTACCGCTTGCGACCTTGAGGATGAGCTTGCACTTGTCGGCGAGCAGGTTGACGCTGTTGACGAAGATCTCGATGCACTCGAATCTTATGTCTATGACGATGACGATTGCGACTGTGATTGCGATTGCGATTGCTGCTGCGATGATGACGATGAGGATTTCTTCGAGGTTGAGTGCCCCGCTTGCGGCGAGGTTATCAACGTTGACGAGGGCATCCTTGAGTGCGGAAGCATCGAATGTCCCAACTGCGGCGAGAGCCTTGAGTTCGACATCGAGTACGATGAGGACGCAGAAGACGAAGAATAATTCAATACCTGACTTTTTGAATTAACAAGTTTCGTGGTGCAGCACGAGGCCTTAATGGCTTTGTGCTGCATTTTTTTGTTTTCAAATAAAGGTTGCAATAATTTTTTCAGTAGGATATAATTATATTTTGGATGTGAAAATTATGAAAAACAACAAAAAGGCAACCGCTTATGTCACCGAAGCGGCGTTGATTGCGGCGCTCTATGCGGCGCTGACCTATGCCGCCTCCGTTTTCGGCGTTGCTTACGGCAATATTCAGTTCAGGTTTTCCGAGGCGCTTACCGTGCTTGCGGCTTTCACTCCGTCGGCAATTCCCGGGCTTTGCATCGGCTGCTTCATCGGCAACCTCGCCAGCCCGTTCGGCATTATGGATGTTATTCTCGGCACAGTTGCGACCTTTGCGGCGGCTTATTTAACCTACGTAACTCGTAAGGTGAAGGGCGCTTTCGGCTTAATGCTTGCGCCGATTTTCTCAACCGTTTTTAATTCGCTCATCATCGGGCTTGAGGTTGCGGTCTTTTTGCCGCAGGGGTTGAGCTGGGTTGGCTTCGGCGTTTCGGCGTTGCAGGTCGGCATCGGTGAATTGGCTGTTTGCTGTCTACTCGGTATACCGCTCAGGCTGATTATGAACAAAAGCGGCATTAACAGAATTTTTAAACAATAAAAATATTTTCTTGCGGAGGAATTATAACTATGAAAAAGATTGCAAGCTTTACGATTGACCACACGATTTTGCCCTGCGGAATGTATGTATCGAGGGTTGACGGCGATGTTGTGACATACGACATTCGTTGCCGCAAGCCCAATGTTGAGCAGGTTATGGCTAACGATGCCATTCACACCGTTGAGCATCTCTTCGCAACCTATGTCCGCAATACTCCTTTGAGCGACGGCGTAATTTATTTTGGTCCGATGGGCTGCAGAACGGGCTTCTATTTCCTTGTCAGAAGCACGGAAATCAGCCATGAGCAGGCGATTGAAATGACAAAGGCGGCTTTCGAGTTCATTGCTGATTATGAGGGCGAAATTCCGGGCGTGAGCGCAAAGGAATGTGGCAATTACCGTGATCACAGCCTTGAGGGTGCTAAAGCTGAGGCACAAAGAATGGTCAAGGTTATGGAAAATGTCAGCGTCGAAACGCTGAAATACCCCCAATAATTCTATAATAGAAAAATAAATCAAGGCATTGATGTTATAATAGTTACAAATTTGTAACTATTGATTTTTTCAGGGAGGAGGCAAGTGCCGATGAACAGCGAACAAGAGCTTAATGAGCAGGATTATGTTTCCGTCAGCCGAATTGATGGCGAAGCAGAGCTTGCGGAAGAAAAAAGCGAATACGGCATTTTTGCTTTCCTTGCCGATATGCCGATTTTCGGCATCGAAAAGCCGATCTACGATGAGCCTGCCGAGCTTGTACAAGAGGTGACAGAGCACCGCAGAGCTATCGAAATCCATCCCCGTGATACGAGCGCATTTTATGATTTTGTTTATATGCTCGGCTTGCAGGTGATACGCCGTATGCGCAAAATCGGCGGCTTTATCAAGTCACTTTTCAGCAGCCCTCTCCACGCCGTTGCTGTTTTCGGCGGAATATTGCTTGTCTTTTTCGACAAAATCGTTATGAAATCTTATCACAAGGCGGTGCAGGATTTCAAAAAGCACCGCAGTGAGGTAATGGCGTATTTTGTGAAGCTGCGCAGTGAGGTGACAGGCACACCGGGGAACAAGCTCAAAAAGCTTTGCGATTATTTTGTTGCATCGCTGAAAAAGCACAACCATTTTGCGAAAACCGCCTTGAATGTTGCGATGCCGCTTGCGGCGTTTGTTGTGCTGATTTGCACGGTTGGTCATTGGACAGGCTCAACCTATGCGCTGGAGGTTGTTATCGACAACAGCGGTGAGGAATGTTCACTTGGCTATATCAGCGATGAATCCGTTTTCATCGAAGCGAGGAGCATCGTTAAGCAGAGAATCGATTCGGGTGTAAAGGGCGAAAGTGAGCTTATTGCCAACCCGACCTATAAAATCACAAGGGTGAAGCTCAACCAGCTCAGCGATGCGGCGGCAATCAGCGATAAGCTCATTGAATCGGGCGAATCAAGGCTGACGAGCGCCTGCGGCGTTTATATCGACGGCGATTTTATCTGCTCGGTTAAGAATGAAACCGATGCAAGAAGCGTTTTCAACGCCATGCTTCAGGAGGAAGAAGAAAAATACAAGCTCAAAGCCGATGATGAAAATTCCTTTGCGGATTTTGTTGAGAAGGTTGAGTTTGTTCAAGGGCTTTATCCCGATGATACGAGCAGTATGTGGGAGGCTTCAAAGCTCCGTGATACTCTCAGGAACGAGAAGAAAAGCGCCGCTGTTTATTACACGGTTGCAGATGGTGATACTCCGAGCGGCGTTGCGCAAAAATTCGGCATTTCAACCTCTGCGCTGATGGCGCTCAATCCGAGTGTTAATTTTAACATCTTCAAAACGGGCGAGGAGCTTATGATTTCGCAGGAGGTCAGCTTCGTTCGGGTTAAGATAATCCGCATTATCAAAAAGAATGTTTCCACTCCGTTTGAAACCGAAACGATTGAAACGGATAAGCTTTATAAGGGCGATAAGCGTGTTGCTCGCAAAGGCGTTGAGGGCACGGATAAGGTCACTTACCTTTGCACCTTCATCAATGGTGTGCAGACGGGCAGCGAGGAAATCGATCGTGTAACCCTCATCGAGCCGACAAATGAAAAGGTACAGGTCGGCACAAAGAGCGGCGGTTACGGCGGCTACGGCAACTATCAGGTCGTTGTTAAGGGCAAATTCGCTTGGCCTGTGTCGGGCGCTTATATGGTAACCTCAAAATTCGGCTACCGCTCAAGGGGCTACCATAAGGGAATTGATATTTCAGGTAGCGGTGCAAACGGCAAGCCGATTATTGCGGCGGAAAGCGGAACGGTTGAGCTTGTTAAAAGCAGTCACAGCGGCTACGGCAATCAGGTCGTTATCAACCACGGCAACGGCATCAAAACCCGTTATGCTCACATGCTCGATAACTCAATCACCGTTTCGGTCGGTCAAAAGGTCACACGTGGTCAGGCAATCGGCAGGCTTGGCAATACGGGCAACTCAACAGGTCCTCACCTCCATTTTGAGGTTATTGTCAACGGCACGCAGGTCAACCCGTGGAGTTATATAGGTTAAACAAAAAAGCACTCTCATTTTTGGTGAGAGTGCTTTTAAAACTTTGCTTTAAAATTTCGGCTGAATATGCTACAATTAAAGCATAAAATGATTAGCGGAGGATGATTTTTATGAATCTGTTGAAATCCGTCACCCCAAAGGGCTGGGTTACGAATAATGCGGAGCGTAAAAGCTATTATTCGTATTTTCTGGGGCAGAATGTAATTTATAACCTTGTTGCCGCTTTTTTGACAACTTATTTGATGTTCACAGGTGTCGATTTGAAGAAAATCGCAACGATTATGCTTGCGGTCAAGGTTTGGGATGCCGTCAATGACGCTGTTTTCGGCGTTATCTTCGATTCGGTAAAATTCAAGAGCGGCAAGAAATATCTGCCGTGGCTGAGGATTTCGCTTGCGCTTATCCCAATCACAACCGTCGTTATGTTTGCAATTCCGTCTGGCATCAGCGAAAATATGAAGCTGATTTGGTTTGCTGTCGGCTATATCCTTTGGGATACCGCTTACACCCTTTGCGATGTGCCGATTTACGGCGTTATCACCGCAATGACGCAAAACCTTGACGAACGCAACGGCTTGATGAGCTATAAAAGCATTTGGGCAGGCGGCGGTAATGTTATCGCAACGGTTGTTGCAACCGTGCTTGTCAGCGAAAAAATCGGCAGTAACTATACGGTCGTTGCCATTGTTTGCGGAATTGTTGCCTTGATTTCAATGGCTCCTGCCTGCTTCAAGATTGAGGAGCGCTTCGTTGCCGAGGCTGAGGAGCAGTTCACCGTATGGCGTATGTTTTTTTACCTTTTCAAAAACAAATATCTGCTCAATTACTACGGCGGATATTTCTTCTATTCTTCGGGCAATGTCAGTGCGGCGCTCAACCTCTTTGCATCTTATTATCTTTTCCACAATTCGATGTTCTCGCTCGTTGTCGGCGCTTTGGGTGTTGCACCGAGCCTCATATTCTCCCTGCTGATACCGAAAATGCTGCGCAAAATCGATAAAATGCGCCTTTACCGTGTCTGCCTGCTCACCTCCATCGCTTTGAGCGTGGTTATGTGGCTCGTCGGCTATCAGAGCATGGTCTTGTTCATCGTTTTCTCAACTCTGCGTGCAATTCCGCTTGCAATCGTCGGCTCAATGAACTTTATGTTTACGCCCGATTGCGCCGAGTACGGCAAATTCAAAAGCGGCATCGAGGCAAACGGCATCACCTTTGCAATTCAAACCTTTATGGCAAAGCTCACTGGTGCGGTTTCGGGTGCGCTCGGTATGTTCATTCTCGGTCTTAAATCAACAGGCTGGATAAATGTTGAGGTTGAGAATTTTGAACAGCTTGAAGCCATCGGCGTGGTTCAGCCGCCGCAGGCGTTGGATACGCTCTGGTTCGTTTATGTTATGATTCCCGCAATCGGCTATATCCTCGCTTACCTGATTTGGCGCTTCTATAAGCTCAACGATAAGGATGTTCAGATTATGGCGGATTGTAACGCAGGCAAAATCAGCCGTGAGGAAGCCGAAGAAAAGCTCTCAAGAAAGTATTGATAAAACAAAAGCAACCCTGAGATCAGCTCTTAGGGTTGCTTTTTGCTTTTGATTATTTCATCCATTCCTCGGCCTTTGCGGCGGATAATCTCTTGATATCCTCCTTGGGATAAATCGAAGCCTCACCGCCGTTGACATAGAGGAAAAATTTGCCGTTGGGGGTTTTATAGAGGCTTTCCTCATAGCCTGTCGGGTCGCCGAATTCGCCGCTGGTCTTTTTGAAGATAAGCTCCGAATTTTCGGTGTCGTATTCGACCTTGCAAATAATCTTTTTCATTTGTTTCTTCTCCTTTTTTGGGTTCGGTTTTATTTTAACATAAATGAGCGGTTTTAGCAAACTATTTCCGCTTTTCGTTGATGAACACACGAAACAACGGCAGACAGGCGGAGAAAAATGCCTTGTAGCTCTCGCAATAATCACGGTCTGCCAAGGTTCTCTTGCAGCCGCCGAAACGGCAAATCGGCGCAAATTTGCAGGTTTTACATTCACTTTTGTGTTGCAAGCTTTCCGCCAAAAAGCGGTGAGCGGTTGGGCTTTTTGCCATTTTTTCAAGGCTCGTTTCGTTTATGTTGCCGAGCAGCCATTCATCGGTGCAGTAAAAATCGCAGGGATAGATGTTGCCGTTGCCCTCCGCAACGAATTGGTGGGTGCAATGACCGCAAACGCCGCATTGCTCAGTCGGGTTGCCGAGGTATAAATGCACAAGGTTATCAAAATAACGGATGCTCGTGTAATCGCCTCGCACATAGTCCTTGACATAGCGGTTGAAGCATTTGATTAAAAAGGCGGTGTATTGCTCCGCCGTCATATAAAGCTCACCTTCGCTCTTGTCGCCGAACGGGCGCAGGCAGGGGATGAATTGCAGATAGCGGAAGCCCTTTGATTTGAAGAAGCTGTAAACCTCATCGATTTTGTCGGCGCAAGCACCCGTCAGCACGGTCAGAATGTTGAAATCGACCTTGTGCTTTTGCAGCTTTTCTGCGCAGGATATGATTTTGAAATAGCTGTTTTGCCCCGATGCGTCAACACGGAAGCGGTTGTGCTGGATATTTCCGTCAAGGCTCAAACCGATAAGGAAGCGGTTCTCGGCAAAAAATTCAGCCCATTCATCGTCAACAAGCGTGCCGTTGGTCTGCAAGCCGTAATGTATCGGACTGCCTGCCGTGTTGTATCGGCGAACAAGCGCAACAAAATTCCTGAAATAATCAAGCCCTGCAATAAGAGGCTCGCCGCCCTGAAAAGCGAAGCTGACGCTCTCACCGCCTGCAAAGGCGAGCGTGGTTTTGATAAGGCTTTCCGCCGTTGCCGAGCTCATCACTCCGTAGGATTTAACCTCTCTTTGGTCGGTAACATCGGCGTAAAAGCAGTATTTACAGCGCAGGTTACATAGGCTTGAAGCAGGCTTAACCATCACCGAAAGCGGTGGCATAACAATCCCTCCCTTTTGCGATAATTATAATATATATCTTTTGCGTTTGCAATGCTTGACATAAAATATACTTTTTATTATAATAATAAAGAATAATAGGAACAGTCTGTTCCAAAAGACAAAAGGAGTGTCAATTCAAAATGGACGCAAAGTATGAAGCTTTATTTACTCCATGGAAAATCGGCAATGTAGAGATTAAAAACAGAATTGTTATGTGTCCCATGGGCGGCACATCACTTTTCGGCTGGATGGAGCCTAACCATTTCGATAAGGAAGCAGCAAAATTCTTTATCGAAAAGGCTAAGAACAATGTCGGTCTTATTATCCCCGGCATTGCACCCATCCGTGACACCTATTTCGGCAAATGGCTGTGGCAGGGTGAAAAGAAGTTCGATGAGCTTAAAGAATTTATGGATGAAATCCATAAGTACGGCGCAAAGCTTTTCGTACAGATCACCGCAGGTATGGGCAGAAGCTGGGCAATCCCCACTCCGCTCGTAATGCTCCACAACAACCCCGTTCTCAAAACCATTGCAAAGCCCATCATCGATGTTCAGTATCAGTCAGCAAGCCCCAGTGAGCTTCCCTCACGCTGGTCGGACAAAATCACAACAAGAGCTTTGAGCGTTAAAGAGATTGAAGAAATTGTTGATGCTTTTGCAAAAACAGCCGCACTCTGCCAGAAAGCAGGCGTTGACGGCATCGAGGTTCACGCTGTTCACGAAGGCTATCTTCTTGACCAGTTCACCCTCAAATACACAAACAAGCGTACCGACAAATATGGCGGCTCATTCGAGAACCGTTACCGCTTCGCAACCGATATTGTTAAGGCAATCAAAGAGAAGTGCGGCAAGGATTATCCCGTTTCTCTTCGCTATTCGGTTGAGTCAAAGGTTAAGGATTTCTGCGTAGGTGCAGTTCCCGGCGAGGAATACACCGAAATCGGCAGAGATATGGCAGAAAGCGAAAAGGCAGCTAAGTATCTTCAGGATGCAGGCTACGATATGCTCAACGCCGATAACGGTACATACGATTCATGGTACTGGGCACATCCGCCGATGTATATGCCCCAGAACTGCAACCTCGAAGATGTTTCACACATCAAGAAGTTTGTTGATATTCCCGTTGTCTGCGCAGGCAGAATGGAGCCCGATGTCGGCGCAAAGGCTGTTGCAGACGGTCTTATCGACGCTGTCGGCGTAGCTCGTCAGTTCCTTGCCGATGAGGAATGGATCACAAAGCTCATTGAGGACAGGCTTGAGGACATCCGTCCCTGCATCTGCTGCCACAATGCTTGCTTCAATATGGCTCATTACAAGGGCGTTGCAAACGCACAGTCAATCCACGATGCAAGCCACATTGCACGTTGCGCACTTGACCCCAGAGTTATGCAGTCAGACAAATACAAGCTCATCCCTGCTAAGAAGCAGAATA
>CAYQRS010000075.1:0-8648 GCA_964419825.1 uncultured Eubacteriales bacterium | reverse complement strand
GAATTGCATCCGCTGTCGTGAACGGTGTGCAATCCGTCGGCTTGAGCGCTTGCCCGAAGCATTTTGCTTGTAATTCGCAAGAAACAAACCGTTGCTATAACGATTCAAGGCTAAGCCAGAGAGCCTTGCGTGAGATTTATCTCAAAGGCTTTGAAATCTGCGTCAAAAGCTCAAAGCCCAAATGTATAATGACTTCATATAATAAAATCAACGGAGTGTGGGGGCATTATAACTACGAGCTTTGCACAACTGTTTTGCGCAAGGAATGGGGCTACAAAGGCTGTGTTATAACGGATTGGTGGATGAGAAAAAGCAAAAGCCCCGAATTTCCGTCGCTTCGTGATAATGCTTACCGTGTGCGTGCGCAGGTCGATGTGCTTATGCCGGGCGGCAACAGGAGCGGTAAGCGCAAGCCCGACGGAACGCTTCTGGAAACCTATGGCAAGCCCGATGGCATAACTCTCGGTGAATTACAGCGCACGGCAAAGAATGTTTTAACGCTGGCTTTATCTATTGACAAGTAAGCCCGCTCTAATTATAATTAGTCTATATTAAATTAAAAGGTGTTTATATGAATAACGGCAGAAAGCGGTTGTTACTGCTTGCGGAATTTTTCAAAAGATACAGCGATGAGGAGCATATATTTTCCGCAAAAGAAATATGTGAATATCTTTTGTCCGAGGGCATCACAGCGGAGAGAAAATCGCTTTACGGCGATATAAACGCCCTTCGTGATTGCGGAATGGATATTGTTTGCACACGCAGCCCGAAAAAAGGCTATTTTCTCGCTTCAAGGGATTTTGAGGATGCCGAGATTCGCTTAATGATCGATGCTGTTCAAGCGGCAAAATTCATAACTGCCAAAAAGACCGACGCTCTCGTTAACAAAATCAGCTCGTTACTCAGCGAACACAGGGCAGATAAAATCAAATCTCAGGTTTATATCGACCGCAGTCGTAAGCGTAAAAATGAGGAAATTTATTATACGATCGATGTTTTGCATAACGCAATTCTTCAAAACAAAAAGGTTTCGTTCATTTACCGCCATCTCTGTGTTTCACCTGATTTAGAGGTTAAGTTCAGCGAAAGGGAGTTTGTAGTCAGCCCTTATGCGCTGATTTGGTCAAATGACCATTATTACCTTGTTTGCAACAACGGCTCTTACGATAACCTGATGCACAACCGCCTTGACCGTATGAAAAGGGTTGAAATAACCGATATTCCGTCACGCCCGTTCAGTGAGGTTAGCGAATATACGGATAAGTTCGATTCAGCCGATTACGCAGGTAAGCTCTTCAATATGTTTTCAGGCAAGGAAGAAAGAGTTAAGCTGTGCTGTTCCAACAAAATCCTTGAAGAAATCATTGAGCGCTTCGGCGAGGATAAAATCAAGCTTTCCTCGCAAAATGCCGATAATTTCACCGCAGAGGTCGTTGCGGTAACAGGCGAAGGCTTCATATCATGGGTTATGCAGTACGGAAGTGCAATCAAAGTAATCAGCCCAAGCAAGCTCAAAACTGCAATCGGAGCAAGAGCCGCCGAGATTGCAAAAATATATAACAATGAATAGGGGAGGGATAGTTTTCATCAATGCAGTATGTTGTTTTTGACCTTGAATGGAATAATGTTTACGGCAGAAAAATCCAAGGCTTTATTAATGAGATCATTGAAATCGGTGCGGTAAAGCTTAATGAGGATTTGGAAACTGTTTCAACCTTTTCAAGCTTTGTAAAGCCGTCGATCGGCAAAAAGCTCCGCAGCAGCGTCAAAAAGCTGACCAATATCACGAATGACGATGTGCTTTCCGGCGAATCCTTTACGCAGGTTTTTTCTTCGTTCCGCAAATGGATCGGCTCAGAGCCGACGGTTGTCCTCACTTGGGGTGACGGCGATATTAGGGTTCTTATCGAAAATTATAAGTATTTGAACGGCATCGCATTCATTCCCTTTTTAACTCATTATGTTGATTTGCAGAGCTTTGTTCAGCGTAAAATCAAAACCGAAAAGGGTCAGCAAATCGGCTTGAGTAAGGCGGCTATCGCCCTCGGTGTTGATTTTGATGAGCTGTCGCTCCACCGTGCCCTTGATGATAGCTTGCTGAGCGTTGAATGTCTGAAAAGTGTTTTTGATTTTAACGACTTGCAAACTTATATCAGACCTTGTAACAATGCTTTTTATGCAAAGCTTGCCTTCAAGCCTCACCCGATAAGCAACCTCAAAAATCCGCTTATCGACAAAAAGCAGTTGACCTATTCCTGCCCCGATTGCCGAGTTAATGCTCACCGCCAAACTGATTGGAAATATACAAACAGATTTTTCAGGGCTGTTTTCAAATGCCCTTGTTGCGGCAAGCAAACTCGTGTCGGTGTCCGTTTTATGCGAATGTATGATAGGGTGGATGTTAAAAAGACCTTTTCGCCTTATGTATCGCAGGAGAAAAAAGAATAAAAATTGAGCAGTTGCTCTGTATCCGTAAGCTTGTTTTGCGGCTACAGAGCAACTGCTTTTATCTGTTTAATATCAAAAATGCGGTAACTATTTGCACAATGAAAATCAGCGGCAAGCCAATCATAAAAAGCCTGTGCCGTGTTTTGTGGCGTATGATTTCCATTGTCAGGAACATCGGCAGAGCAGAGCCTAAAGCCGCAATCAAAATCAAAGCCCTTTCAGGTATGCGGTGCAGTCTGCGCTTTGCCGCCGCCTTATCGTAAACAGTGAGCGCAATGCCGAGGGCAGAAATCAAAACCGAATATACAAAAAAGAACTTCATAATTATCTCCGATACTTTATGATATTTTGATTTTAACCGCAGGTGAACTCAAAGTCAATATTTACCTAATCGTTTTTGGTCTAAATTGTTAAAAAGATGTTGTCATATTTGTGATTTTATGGTATTATTTACTTTAAAATAGTATGCTTACATATTTTATATAAATGGGTGATTGAGTAATGAAAAAGGAAACATCACGCAAAATCGGCATCTGTGCCTGCATAATGGTAATCGTTTTGGGAATTATCTCATTACTGCTTTATATAGGCGGCTTTTTCAACCAAATCACCGATGCTTTCGCTTCGGAGGAGCAGACAACGCTTGCCGAAGCCGCACCCGAAGCACCGCTCAATGTCAGCGGTCCTGTCGGCGGCTTTAATGCCGTTTGGCTCGATTACGGCTCAGATGTTAAGAGCTTGACCGATGCCGTTGCCGCTTTTAAGCAAATCAGCGATTGGGGCTTTAACGGCGTTGTTCTCAGCGGCGGCAATGACGATGAGCTTTATCAGCTTGTTATGAATTCAAAAAATCTCGGTCTTTTCACCGTTTATAAATCCGATTTCTCTCAGCTTATCAGCGGCGGTGTTGTTAACCAAGACCGTGTAGCCTTGCTTGCACGCTACGGCATTGATTCCTTGCTGATTGAAGCTGATGAAAATAATTCCAAGCGTGAAATTTCCGCTGTTGTCAAAGCACTTCGTGTCGCCGATGAACAGCTTTATATCGGTGCAGTCGTTTCCTCTGCGGGCGATTTTGCTTTTGAAGCCAATCTTTTCGATTATAAATACATTGACCTTATAACACCGACCTCAGCCGTAGACGGCGAATATAACGACTTCTTGAGCGGCTTTATGGATGGCAAAACTCCCGAAAACATCTATGCAATGCACACAGAGCTTGTCGGCAATGCCAAGGGCTTTGATAAGCCTGATGAGATTATGAGTCAGTTTGAAGCCGTAACAAAAATCGGCAACAACGGCTATTGTTTTTACAGATACTCTAACCTCAAGAAAAATTCAAACGGCTTGACTGATGCAATTACCGAATTTATGAAAAACGGCATTATGAAGGACTTTTTCAAAAAATTGACCTTGACCAAGCCGACAAAAACTGTTTATGAAACAAATCAGTCAATCGTTTCCTTCGTTGGTAGTGGCGATATCGCTTACCCCTTAACCATCAACGGCAAGAAAATCACAATGGTTGATGATGGCTATTTTGCCGCAGAAACTCAGCTTAGCCCGGGTCTTAACAAAATCGAGCTGGAGCATAAGGGCGAAAAAATAACCTACAACATTACATATAAAATCAAGCTCATCGAATCCGTTAAGCCTACTGGCAAGCTTTCTTCACCGGGCGGCTCGGATATTGAAATTGTTGTCAAGGCTCATAAATCCGCAAAGCTGAAGGCTACGCTCAACGGCAAGGCTGTAACCTTGACTCGTTCGGATAATTACGGCGAAACCGCTGTCAGTGAAACCTCGGATTATACATATTTCGTCGGCTATTACACCCTGCCTGCTTCGGGTGCAAAGGATAAAAGCCTCGGCGCTGTTAAAGTCACCGCAAGCTACAACGGCATTACCGAGAGCATGAGCGGCGCAACCGTTATCGTCAATGCCGCACAGCAGGAATATAAGCCGCCTGTGACAGAGCTTGAGCCGACATCTCCCTCAACCAAGCTGACAACCGTATCAACAACTGCGGATTCTTCCGAAAGCTCCGCAACGCAGGAGGGCGGCTCGGAGTCTTCAACCTCGCAGCTTGCAACCACTGTTCCGACAACATCCTCCAAAACAGAGCTTTATAAACAGCTCACGCCCTACGAATATAACGGTGTCAGCGGCAAATCGAAAATGATTATTATGTCTGCCGCTTATGGCGAAACTCTGCCCTCAAACACAACGAATAATTTTTCTGTTCCGCTGTGCACTCCGATGCTTGCTGGTACGATAGATTATGTCGTCGGCACAACCTCGTGCGACGGTATGAGCTATTATGTTCTCGCTTCAGGCAGGCGTGTTTATCAAAACGATGTAAAATATCTTTCAAGCGGCTACAATATGCCCTTGAACGAAATCAGAACAGTCGGCGTTACAACGACCTCAACCGCAACCGAAATCAAGCTCACAATGAAATGGAAGGTTCCGTTCACCGTCGAAGAAAAACCGCAGACTTATTATACGCAAACCGTCGGCAGACCATATAGCGTTTCAAGCTTCACTGCCGAATATATCGATATTGTATTCAACTATACAGGCCTTACAGATGCCGCACCGCAGTTTAAGAGCAGCGTGATTAAAAAAGCATCGTGGCTGCTCAACGATAAGGCAGATACTGCAACTCTGCGCCTTTTCCTCAACAAAAAGGGTGGCTTTTACGGCATTAAATCCGCTTATAACAGCGATGGCACATTGACGCTTTCAATCAAGGAGAGCAAGTCCACTGCTCTGAGCGGCAAGGTCATTATGCTCGATGCAGGTCACGGCGGCAGTGATCCTGGTGCAATCGGCACAGCTGTTGTTAATTCCTCGTATATTCAGGAGAAAACAATCAACCTTGCAATCGCCAACAAAATCAAATCTCTGCTCGAAAAAGAGGGCGCAACCGTCATTATGACTCGCACCTCGGCAGGTCAGTATGTCAGCTTGGAATCGAGAACAAACCTCTGCCGCAGTAAGAATCCCGATATTTTTGTTGCGGTTCATTGCGATTCATCAGAATCCTCTTCGCCGTCTGGCACAACAGCTTATTATTATAAGAGCTATTCCTATCCGCTTGCAAAGGCAATCAACTCAAGCCTTGCCTCAGCTTACAAAACAAAGATTTATGCAACCAATTCCTCAATGGCAGGCAAAGCGGAGCGTGGCGCAAAATTCTATCCGTTCAAGGTGACCAGAGTTGAGGAATGTCCCTCAGTTCTTATTGAATATGGCTATGTTTCCAACGTTGTCGAATGTGCCGCCCTCGCCAAGGATTCCAACCAATCGATTCTTGCGCAGGCAACGGTTGACGGCTTGAGAAGCTATTTCAAAAACAGATGATCGGCTTTTCCTCTTTTATCGCTTTTGGAAAATAAGCGTTTCTTGATAAAGAGCGAAAGCACAGATGCAGGGAAGCTTAACAGCACCCAAAAAAACGAAAAAAGCGGGCATATTTGTCCGAGTAGGTGTCCCGGGCGGTTGGAATAATCCCAAACTCCGAGGTTGTATTTTCGGTTGACAATGCAGCCGACGATGAACTCAAGTGCGGTTATAATCGCTCCGCCGATGAAACAGCGCATAATGATGCTTTTGGCTCTCAGCTTGATGTTTGTGATGTAAATGAGCAGGTAAGCAAGCCCACCTGTGAGCATCATTGTCCAATGCGTAAATCCTCGGAACGCAACCTCGATTCCGCTGTATAGCACTGCACCCAAGCAGTAAACGAATGTATATTCTTTCAGCTTTTTCAAAACAATCACCGTTATGATTGTTTCCCGCTTTTCTCTGTTTTAATCACGGCAATTTGTGCAAACATAAATTCAGCTGCAGTCAGCTTTTTTTACCGCAAAGGGGTTTTAATTTTGAAAAAGAAAACATATTTTTGTAAAAATATAATAATTCTGCTTTTATGTCTGCTTTTGGCGCTTTCTTGCTTCGGCTGTTCGGTCGGCGGCTCAAGGGCAACGGTGAATTATAATCAAAGCGTGGTTTATCCGGAGCAGTCTGACGCTTCGCTGCATTACTGCTATGCGGAAAATTTAGAAGAAGTTGATGTTTCCGGGCTTATCACCTTGCTTTTTGATGAAAAAAGCACCTCGATTGGTGTCAGCATAACGGGTAGCGGCAATAATATTTGGTCTGCCTTGCCGCAGGCTGAAACTGATGCCGCACAATCCGTTCAGGCAAATGTTATTCAAATTGAGCTTCTTCACGAAAAACAGCGTTATGCTTTGAACACTCAGGATAACAGCGTTGCCATCGGCGGCGCAAGCTGGAAAAAGACCGATGACGGCTTTACTGTAACCTATCTCATTACCGATAATAGCTCCATAATCAGCAATATCGGTTCGGGCGCAGGGGATGAAACCTATTCTGCGGCTGCCGAAAACAGCATCCTTTTTAAGGTTAATGTCAATTACAGCTTGAAGGACGGTTGCCTTTATGCTGATTTGGATTGGCTGAATTTGGGCAACAGCAATGATGTTCTTATCAATATCGGCTTCCTCAATTATTTCGGCGCAAGTGCCAATGCCGCTTCGGGCGATTTTATTTTAGTTCCCGATGGCAGCGGTGCTGTGATAGATCTTGCTTGTGAGGAGGCGGTTGAGCCTGTTTCAATTGCTGTTTACGGCAATGACCTTAATGCTTCAACCGAGCTTTCTGCTGTTGTGCCAGCTTTCGGCATCAAAAGCGGTGAAAATGCGGCGGCAGTCATAATTGAAGAGGGTGATGCCGTTGCAACAATAAATGCCTTTAAGGCAGACGGCGAAAACGATTTTAACAGCGTTGGCGCAACCTTTAATGTAACACCCTATGAAATTGTTGACGGCGTGATGTATTTTGCTAAAACCGCCTATGCCGAAAAAATCAGCCTTTGCTATCGCTTTTTGAGCGATTCCGATGCAACATATTCGGGTATGGCTTCCGCTTGCCGTGAACAGCTCATCCGCAATTATACTCTTTCCACAAGAAGCGTGGAAAAAACCGAGCATTTTCCCGTGCTTATCAATGTTATCGGTCAAGCTGAAAAGGGCAAATTTATTTCGTATGATAAAAGCCTCACAAAATTCGAGCAGGCTCAGGATATGCTGACTCGTATCAAATCAAAGGGTGTCAACAACGTTTACCTGCGCTACAGCGGTGCGTTAAGCGGCGGCATGAACGGACAAAATGCCGAAGCTGCCGAGCCAATCAAGCGCCTTGGCGGCAAAAGAGGCCTGAGAATACTTGATGAATATGCTTCAGGCTTGAATTTCAAGATATTCGTCGATGTCGATGTGATGAGTGACAGCAAGAAAAACGATAACGCAATCACAGGCATCAAAAGCAGAAAATATCAATATGCTCTTTCAAATTCCTTGGTTCGTTCGGGCTTCATCGAAGAAGCTCCGCAACGCCGTGCCGTGAGCGTAACCTCATTGGAAAAAACAGTTTTATCTTTGCTTGAACGCTTTAACGGCTATGATGCAACAGGCTACTGTGTCAACGATTTGGGCGCTTCGCTTCATACCGATATCAAAGCAAAGCTCAGCCGCCAAGCTGTCAGCAAGCAGGTGCGTGAAGCCTTGATTCCTCTTTCAACAAACAGCTCTGTTATGGTTGTCGGCGGCAATTTTTATGCAATCAAAAATGCCGATGTTGTTTCTGCTTTGCCGATGACTTGCGGCAGAGCCACAAATGATGCTTATAAAGGCGTTCCGTTTGTTCAAATGATATTGCACGGAATTGTTGAATTCAGCTTTGATGAGCTGAATCTCCAAAAGGATTTTAAAACGGCAACATTGCGCTGTATTGAATATGGCGCAATACCTGGCTTTGTGCTTTCAAACAACAGCTATGACGGCAGTGAAAAATATAATTCCGCTTTTGGTATTGATAGTTGGCTCAATTCAATTTACGATTGCTATAATTATATCGGCGGCGCACTCAACGATTTGCGCTCTTCTCGCATAACAAACCACTATGCTCTTGCACAGGGTGTTTATTGCACAGAGTTTGAAACAACCAAAATATATGTTAACTATACTCAGCAGGCTTTTTCCGTTAACGGCATCACGGTTGAGCCGATGAATTTCTTTAGAGTTAACTAATTGTAAATTTTTAACGATTTCTCTTTACATATTCTGTTTTATAAAGTAAAATGGTATAGATAAACTGTTTGAAAGGATGTATGT